>CAJYHD010000715.1 GCA_913773715.1 uncultured Sphingobium sp. | reverse complement strand
CCCTGTTTGACTACGCTGCCGAAGATGCGTTCTTCCGCAACGAACGGGTTTGATGCGAGCTCCGTTCAGTCTCGCATGTCTGCTTTCGAGTCGCCGAGGGGCGGCAGTTTACGTCTTAAAGGGGTCGAAAGCGGGTGGTCCGCTATCGGGCGTGTCGGCTTTGCTTTTTCCAACTGAAAAATGTGTACCGGTCGGGCGACTCCGACCTGGCCATCAGACCAACTGTCGATGTTGGTTTCGATCGCGACGCCAGCATTATAGCGGCGCTGATTACGATGATCGCACACCCGAAGCTCGACTGCATGGACGGTGACTCGCCAAAGGCGGCATAGCCAATCACTGCTGCATAGATCAGCGACACGTAGAAGAATGGGGCGAGGAAACTGGCCTCGGCCAACCGAGCCGCCTGGATTATGCAGGCCTGACCGATGAGGGCGACCGCGCCGACCCCTAATAGGAGCCAAGCTACATTTGACGTCGGCCACACCATGGACGGAGCCCCCAGGGCGCCTGCCAGCAAAGCACCCGCCAGATTGCTGAAGAAGAGGATCGTCACCTTTCCGTCCCGTGTCCGGCTCAGCCACTTCACCGCCACGACCTCGGCGCCCATGAAGGCCGCAGCGGCGAGCGCCAGCACCGCCCCGAAGCTGACCATCGAGAAGTCCGGCGTCGCGATGACGAGGGCTCCGCAAAGGCCTGTGAGCGCCGCCAGCCACCGGCGACGTACGATCCGCTCTTCGAGCGTGACTGTCGCAAAGACCATCGCAAAAATCGGGCTCGTGAAACCGATGGCCGTTGCGGACGCCAGCGGGATGCTGCGAACTGCTTCGAACATGAGGGCGATGCCGCCAAAGCCCGCGATCGTCCGCCAGACGTAGCGAGCCGGTGCCTCCACACGCAGGCGGGTCGGCTGCACGACCATGATCGGAAGCACGAGCAACGCGGCGATAGCGTAGCGGGCGAAGGTGATCTCCAGTGCGGGAATACCCACGCCGCGGGTTATAGCGATCTGCTTGGCCAGAGCGTTCATCACGGAGAACGCGAAGGCACCCATCAGAACCCAGCAGCCGGCTGCGACATGGCGCGTAAGCACAGGTTTGCCCGTCATGCGAACCTTCTATGCGTCGCCTTTTGCTCGTCGGCACGCGCGAGGCCCGTCTCCGGCTTCGTTGGGCGACGCACTGGGGTGGCGGGAGGCATCGGAGCTAACCCATCACGATCAGCACTGCACTCACCACGACGAGGGCCGCCATGACGAGGTTCACGATGCGCGCGCTGTCGCCGCCCGTCATCAGACGCTGAAGAGCCTTTCCCGCCAGCACCCAAGCGCTGTTGCAGACCATGGCCGCGACGGTAAAGGTCACGATCATGACGAGCGCGCGCGTCACCAGGTCCGCGGACACGCCGGAATAGGCAGCGCTCGCCGCGACCGCCATCGTCCAGGCTTTCGGGTTAACCCATTGGAACATGGCAGCTTCGAAGAGCGTGAGGGGACGTGCCGCTTCCGGTTCCGGTTCCGAGGTCGACGGAACGGAGGCTGGCTTGAGTGCTGCCCCGGCGAGTTGCCATGCAAGCCACAGGAGCCAGATCGCGCCCCCGACCCGCAATGTTACGAGGACGTGGGGAAACCGTTCTAGGACCGCACCGAAGCCGAGAACGACGGCTCCCATCATGAGGGAGAAGCCGAGCGCTATTCCCAGCATGTGCCGCAGCGTCCCCCACCAGCCGAAAGCGGCGCCGGACGCCATGACCATGAAGTTGTTCGGCCCCGGCGTGATTGAGGTGACGAAGGCGAAGTTCGCCAGGGCCAGCAGGGTTCCTGAATGCTCCAAGGGATGTCCTCTCATAGAAAAGACATCACCTATATCGCTCGACGGCGGCGGCATGGATGCCGTATTGCGCAGGCTTTCGCTGCAAGGATGCAGGTAAGGGCGATGGGACCGATCGACTGGGATGATCTGCGCTTCCTTCTGGCGGCCAGCCGTGCCTGCTCCGTCAACGATCTGGCGCGTGAAGAGAAGGTGGACGCTACCACCGTCGGCAGACGCCTGAAGTCGCTGGAGGCCGCCTTGAACGTGTCCCTGTTCGTGCGAGCCCGGGGACGGCTCGAAGTTACGGAACAGGCGAGGCATTTGCTCGCTTACGCGGAACGGATGGAAGAGGCCGAACTCGGCTTCCGAATGGATGCGCATAGGCTGCGGCTTGCCCCGGAGGGCACGGTGCGCATCAGCGCACCGCCAACGCTGGCTCGATACGTCTTGGCACCAAGCCTTCCTAGCCTCGCGCAACGCCACCCTGGTCTGTCGATCGAACTTGATGTCGAGCCGGCCAACGTCCGCGTCGAGCGTTGGGAGGCCGACATCGCCGTGCGCCTCGGACCGCGCCTGGAGGCGAACGATACCGTGCTCGCGCGCAAGATCGGACGGATGGCCTACGGACTGTTCGGACCGGCCGACCAGCCGATGCCACAGCGGTGGATCGCTTATCCGCATCGCTTTTCGCAAGCGCCGGAAGCGCAATGGGTCGAAAGAGAATTGAGCGGTACGGCCCCAGCTCTGCGCGTCAACGATCCGGTCGCCATAGCCCAAGCCGTGGCATCGGGATTGGGGCGTGCCGTGTTGCCCGAACTCATGGCGACGGCGTTGCCGACCATCGTGCAGCAGGGGCCTGCGGTGCTGCATCGCGAGGTCTGGCTGCTTCGTCATCCTGAACTTGGAATGACGCAGCTCGTGCAGGCCGTGTGCGATTGGCTCGTCGAGCTCGCTCGGGAGAGGCTGTGAGCAACTACTGCTAAAGCCGTCACAGTTTGAGGGAACGGGCGAGTGGATGTCCGTTATGGAGCGCTTTGTACTGAGGCTCGAATGACTTTGATGGGTCGAAAGCGGATGGACCGCTTTCTCCTGTCCACATCCGCGGCCACCAAAGACCGGACGGGGTGGTTTGCCGACTGTCCGCTGTCGGTTGGAATTCGGGGAAAGCTGCCCATTGCTGAGGCACGATGGGTAAAGCCCGTTTGATAGGGATGCATACGCTACAGATGCAGGGTGAAACGCGTCTTTGCTTCAGTCTCAGCTCCCTCCCGGCTGTAGAAGCGACTCGCATCCACATTCCACGCAGGCGTCTGCCATTCCATCCGATCGGCGCCCTCTGCTAGGGCGACAGC
>CAJYHD010000714.1 GCA_913773715.1 uncultured Sphingobium sp. | reverse complement strand
CGGCACGCAGCAGAAGTATGTCGCCGAAGGCGGTCTGTCGTCGCTCGTAGAGCGTTCCTTCGCTCTGGTTGTCCGTCCCACGCGCCAAGTAGCTCTCCAACCCTACGCATATGTCCGCTTCTGAATGACGATAATGCGCCCGGAAGCGGCTTAGAAGGGTCGAAAGCGGATGGGCTGGTTGCGGACGTCTGCTTCCTCGGCGGCCTGAGACCGGACGGGGTGGTTTCCTGCCTGTCCGCTTCGGAGCTTGAGGCGTCCGATAGCCGACTCTAATCAGCGCCGTTTGGCGGTCACGTCCAGCAGGAGGAACCCCGACACAATCGCAACGCCGAGCGCCGTCAGCCACGACCAGGCATAGGCGGGCGAGAAGCCCTCGATCGCGAAGGTGAGGACCGGCAACGCCGCCATGGTCACCATGACGGTGTAGGGATCGCAGCGCCCGATCCCGATCTGGAGCAGGTAGAGCGGCGCCAGGACGCCGACGACGGACACGGCCAGAAGCATGGCGACGAGCCCGCCCGTCCATGCGACCGACGCCCCGCCGCCGCCGATCGCAAGAACAAGCGAGACCGGCAGTATCAGGTAGAAGCGGTGCGCCAGCACGGCGCCGAACCGCCAGCCTCGGTTGAGAAGCGCACGCGACGACAGGGTGATGAGGACCGCGCCGACGCCAGCAGCCACGCTTGCCCCCAGCCCGATCCAGGCCTGCGGGCCGAACGAGGCGAAGCCGGTTCCCCGAAGGGCTGCCAACGCCAGCACGCTGCATCCAACCAGTATGCCGAGGCACACAAGGATGCGAAGGGGCGCCGGGCGCTCACCCGTGGTTGCCAGCGCGATCAGGACCACGATCACCGGGCCGATGCCGATCTCCACTGCCCCGACGATCGCGGGCTCGATCAGCTTGAGAGCGTAGAAGAAGGCGATAAAGGTCAACGCCGTCGCTGCGTTCAGGAGAAGAAGCGGACCCCAGGCCCGTTCGCCGACGCCGCGACGCGATACGGCGAGAAAGAACGCCGCCGTCAGCGCGAAACTGAGGAACACGAAGAGGTTGGACGGAACGGTGCCGAGCCACGTGCCGTAGGCAACCTTGCCGAGCGCCTGCATCAGGACCGCCAGCACAATCATGGCGCGCCCGAAGCCAACCGACGACAACGCAACCATACCTGTTCTCCTGACACAACCGGACGCTGAGTACGCGATCGGGAGACCGGAGGGAAGGACGGCGTCCGCTTCCGGCGATCCGCATCGGCGGGCGGAAAGGCGTAAGGGTCGTTTGCGGACCCATTCGCCCCATCGAACGGAGGTTTGCCTTTATCGGTTGGCCACGGCGAGCTGAAGCGCCAGAAGGCTGAACGCCGAAGCGAAGCCGCGTCGCATCCAAAGTTGGACCTTCAAACTCGTGAGAACGTATCGGCGCAGGGTCGATGCGAAGACGCCATAGGCGGCGAACACCACGAACGTCATCGCCATGAAGACCAGACTGAGCAGCAGCATCCGGGCGATCGGTGCCGGCTCGTCAGCTCCGACGAACTGGGGCAGGAAGGCGAGGAAGAAGATCGAGAGCTTGGGGTTCAGAAGGTTGATGAGAATGGCTTTCCCGATCACCTGCTTCGGATCTAGCATGGCCCCATCTTGATCTGCTCCCAACGCCCCTTTGGCTCGCAGGATCGACCATGCCATGAAGAGCAGGTAGGCGACGCCCGCGAACTTGAGAACCTGGAAGGCGATGTCGCTCGCATGGAACAGGGCCGCCACGCCGCTGATGGCGGCGATCATGTGAGGGACGATCCCGAGGGTGCAGCCAAAGGCTGCGACGAGGCTCGCCTTGGTGCCGCCGGACAGACCCGCTGCGAGCGTGTAGATCGCACCGGTGCCGGGAGACGCCACCACGACGAACGTCGTCAGAAGGAACTCCCAGCTCATGCCGTTTCCCGAGCCTCGACCGATGCCATCGGCCAAACGGACTGGACGGCTTCACAGAGGGCGGAAACCAAGCGTGCCACATCCGATTGCGCATTGGAATGAAGAGCTTCCGCGACAATGAGGGCGTCTGTTGTGGCTAGCCCGACGGCCGAGATCGCGCTCTGACGGTTGGTCCATCGTCGCGCATGGGCTCGCCCCGCATCGTCGGCAAAGATGATCTCTCCCGGTTCGGGTGTCTCGATCGTTCCAGAGAAGGTGTCGTAGCGTTCGTCACCTCGCGCGGGGCGAACGGTCAACTGGCCCTCGACCTTCTTGATGTCGAACACCGCGATCGGAGTGGCGAAGGCCACGGAGACAGCGTTGCACAGGTCGACCAGCGGATGGAGGGACGGCAGAGTTCCCTCCTTGCGAAGGCGCCGCAGAAGGGCTTCGGACGCGCAGCGGTACTGGGTCGGCTTGAGACCCATGACGGAGAAAGCGCGCCGCCACGCCTGGACTTCGGGAAAGTCGCCTTCGCTCTGATGCGACAGACGCTCAAAAGCTCGATCGATGTGAGGACGTGCGACGACAAAGCCATGCGGTACGGATGAAATCCCGACGATCTGGACGACGCCATATGCGAGCGACGGGAAAGCCGAGCGGACGGCTTCGGCATGGGTGAAGGGTAGGAGCATTCTGACGGGTCCGGATGAGATCGGTGCGCCAGATGTGAAACGGCCAGTCGGGTCCGTCTTGAACGAAATTGCGCCTGTCGCCCAAAACCGCCGGTGTCAGCTTCGGGCTCGGGCATAGGCTCCGGGCGTCATGCCGTAGCTCCGCGCGAACAATCGCGTCATGTGGCTTTGGTCGGCGAACCCCGCTTCAGCCGACGCCTGCGCAAGCGACACCCCCCGTCGAAGCAGACGTCGGGTGAGCTGAAGGCGGCGCTGCATGGTATAGGCATGAGGCGTCATCCCCGTTTGAGCGGCGAAACTTCGTATCAGATGGAACTGCCCGAGGTCGGCGACCGATGCCAGAGACGCTAAACTGTGCTGTGCAGCCGGATCGTCGTCGATAGCCTGCTGGGCGCGCCGAAGGCCAATCGGCGTGCCGTTTCCTTGTAGAGACCCCGCTCCATGGACTGCAAGGCGGTTCAAAAGAAGGACGAGCGTCTCGGTCGTCGCTTCCTGCTCCTGCCCTCGCATAAGGAATCGAAACGTCTTGCGAAACAGAGAAGCGGCTGCTGGATCGGTTCGGACGGGATGCGCGAGTTCGAACTCTGTGCTGCGTCCTTCGCTGAGATCCAAGGCGATCTCGCCGACGCGATCCGGATCGAGGTAGAGCATCGCCCAGGTGCGGGCTTGGCCGCCGATGGGGGCTCCGTCGTGGACTTCGCCCGGATTGACCGTGATGACGTCTCCCCGCACGGCTTCCACCAGTCCGCGCCCACTCGCGGAGCGCTGCGCACCGGACAGAACGATGCCGATCCCGAACTGGTCGTGGAAATGTCGGGCGAACGTCTGTGTCGTCCTAGCGAACACGGGCTCAATGCCCAGGGCGGCGCTTGGAAGAGGGCGGATGACGGTTCGGGGGTCGCTCGGCATGGAGCCAATGCTAGCACACCCGACGCAGCCAACGTCCGCTATCGGGTATGCACGATCTAGGTGTTAAGGTCTGGAAGGTGTCGAAACCTGCCGACCCGCTCCCGGCGGCACCTTAGCGGCGCTCTCGCCACCTTGTTAAAATCCGAAACCACCGTTTCGGAATCTTTGTCGTACCGAGGCATGGGAGCCCGGCTCAATCTAACGAATTGCTGCCCGGACGTACTCACCCTTGATCGCGATCGATGGTTTAGCTCCGGTCGTGTTGGGCAGCGCGCTGTCCACCATCGCGGCGTTGGCGTCCACGTCGTAGCTGATCTGCGTACCCGGCGTGAAACCGAAAGAGGTATCGAGGGAATGGGCAACGATCGCGATCGTCTCGTTTCCTTCCGTCCGCTCGAAGGCGAGATGTGAGCGCAGCGCGTCGCTGTTCAGCCGGACGGACATGGCGTGACCATCAAGGGTGAAGTCCGCTGCCTTGTTATCAAGAGAGAGTGCCGAGAAGTCGCCGACAAGCCAAACTTGTGAAGCGGCCTGCTCGATGGAGACCGAGACGCCCTTGGCTACGTTCGCCTTCAATTCGACCTTGCAGTCGGACGGCTCCAGCCAGGACGACGGACGGGCTTCGACGGTGAGTGTCGTCCCCTCGATGCCCATGCGGCTCGACGTGTGGCAATCGTTGTAAAACCAGCTCGAATACCAGTTCGCAAACCACCCCGTGCGCTTGCCACTGAGTGTCGCGACGAAGGGTCCGCCCTCCGAGGTTGTCAGGGAGATCGCGCTGGCCTCGCCGACGATCCGGATCGCGATGACGCTCGAAACGTCCAGGCTCTGCGTCGGTTGGGCGGGTTCGTCGGCCATCGCGAACAGGGGGATGGTGAGAAGCATAAGGGCGAGCAGTCTGGCCTTCATCGGTCGGCTCCTGTCGAGAGATCGGTCCGACGAAGGTGGTGG
>CAJYHD010000713.1 GCA_913773715.1 uncultured Sphingobium sp. | reverse complement strand
GCGGCTCGGTCTGCGCCGCGCAGCCGGTGACGAGGATGCGCGCATCGGGCCGTTCTCGTCGCGCGCGCCGAATCGCCTGTCGCGTCTGGCGCACGGCTTCCGCCGTCACGGCACAGCTGTTGACGACGATCAGGTCATCTTGCCCACCCGCCATGTCGCGGATCGCCTCGCTCTCTGCGATGTTGAGGCGGCAGCCCATGGTGATGATCTGTGGACCGCTCATGGTCAGAAGCGGGACCAGTCGGCCTCACCATCGAAGACATGGGTGGCTGGGCCGGTCATGCGCATCGTGCCGCCCGGTGCCCATTCGATGACCAGATCGCCGCCCGGCAGGCTGACTGTCACCGCCCCGGACGCTTGTCTGCGTCGCACCGCCGCCACCGCCGTTGCGCAAGCGCCGGTTCCGCAGGCGCGCGTGAGGCCAGCGCCACGCTCCCAGACTATCAGGCGGATATGGTTCTCGCCAACCAACTGCGCGAAGTTGACGTTGACGCGCGCGGGGAAGAGCGGATCATGCTGGATGATCGGCCCTAGCCGTGCCGTATCCACCGCATCCAGATCATCGACGAAGAAGATAACATGCGGATTGCCGACATTGACGGCGGCGGGCGCGGGCAGGTCTCCCCAGCTTGCCCCCATGGTCAGCGTGTCCATGGCATAGGCAAGCGGGATCGAGTCCCAGTCGAAGCGCGGCGCGCCCATATCGACGCTTGCGCCGCCATCGACCATGCGCGCGTCGAGCAGTCCCGCCTTCGTGCGGATCGTGACGTCCCGTCCGACGAACAGCGGCACGCAGCGCGTCGCATTTCCGCACGCTTCCACCTCGCTACCATCGGCGTTGAAGATGCGCATGGATACGTCAGCATCGTCCGCCGTGCCGATCACGATCAATTGGTCGCAGCCGATCCCGGCATGGCGGTCGGCGATGGCCTGTGCCCGCGTCTCCGTCATCTCGACAGCGCCTGCGCGCGCGTCGATCACGACGAAGTCGTTGCCGAGGCCGTGCATCTTCGAAAAGCGTCCCATGCCGCGCATTTAGTGCGAAGCATGGGCAAACGCCAGTGCTGGCTCAGTCCCCCAGCACTGCGCGCCGTTGCCCGTACAGAAAATAGACAGCCAGCCCGATCGCGTTCCAGGCGAAGCAGGCCATGACCGTCTTCATCGGCAGACTGATGAAGAGATAGGCGCAGCCCGCGACCGCCCCGATGCCCACCAGCGTAGCGGCAGGTGTACGGAACGGGCGGCGGATGTCGGGCATCCGGCGGCGCAGGATGAGCAGGCACGCGCCAACCGCCGTGAACGCGATCAAGGTCCCCGCATTGGCCAGCGCCGCAATTTCATCGATCGGCAGCAGCCCAGCGATGATCGCGACCAGCACCGCCGTGACCATCGTGATGCGCGCGGGCGTTCCGCGACCGGAAATCTTCGCCAACGACTGCGGCAGAAAGCCGTCACGCGCCATGACGAGGAAGATGCGGCTCTGCCCATACAGGAAACCGAGAAGCACAGTCGGCAGCGCGATCACCGCCGCAATCGCGACGATGCGTGCGATCCCGCCCTGACCCATTTCCCGCAGGATGAGGGCCAGCGGCTCCGGGCTATCGGCGAAGCGGGTGAAAGGCATCGCCCCCACCGCCGCCGCTGCGACCAGTACATAGATAAGCGTGCAGGCGACCAGCGACCCGACGATGCCGATGGCAAGGTCGCGGTCCGGGTTTTTCGCTTCCTCCGCCGCCGTCGAAATCGCGTCGAAGCCGTAGAAGGCGAAGAAGATGATCGCGGCCGCCGCCATCACACCACGCTCGACACCATCCGGCCCCATATGCTTGGCGAAGCCGAACGGCATGAACGGCTCCAGATTCTGCCCGTCGAAAGCGGGCAGGGCATAGGCCACGAACAGGCTCAAGGTCACGATCTTGATCAGCACCAGCACGGTGTTCAGCCGCGCGCTTTCCCGCGTGCCGACCATCAACAAGCCGGCGACGACAGCGATGATGAAGATGGCGGGTAGGTTGATGATGCCGCCCAATTCCGGCCCTTGCGTCAACGCCTTCGGAAAGCCGACCGCCGTCAGCAGCGGCGCGGCATAGCCTGACCACCCGACTGCGACGGTGGAAACGACGAGGCTATACTCAAGGATGAGGCTCCACCCGACGATCCAGGCGATCCCTTCGCCCAAAACGACATAGCTATAGCTGTACGCGCTGCCCGCTGCGGGCATCATGGTCGATAGCTCGGCATAGGCAAGCGCCGCGCAGGCGCAGATCGCGCCCGCAATCGCGAAGGACAGCAGCACCGACGGCCCTGCACGGTCCGCGCCCACGCCGATCAACGTCAGGATCACGGTGCCGACGATCGCGCCGACGCCCAGCGCCAGCAGGTGCGGCCAGGACAATGTGCGCGCCAGTTGATGGCCCGCATCCTTGGGCGTCATCGCCTCCATCGGCTTGCGGCGTGTCCAGCTCATGTCCTTTGGCTCCCCTTTATCATGGGATGACTGCTGCCCGAGACAGGGGAGAATCGCAAGTCCAGCACATCGGCGGAATAGGGCGGCCCTTGCGCGGGCGGAACAAAGTTAATTCCACATCCGTTCAACCGAGCCTCTGCACAATTGGACAGAATTTGATTGTCGGAGTCCGTGTCCCTCGCTTGGGAATGAAAATACAGGGGATATGTTAGGGAGAATATGATGTCGCAGCCTTTGTTGAAACTTGCCCCGCTTGGTGCGGTTCTGGTGGGTTCTCTGGCTCTCGGCGGTTGCGCAACGAAGGGGTTCGTTCGTGAACAGGTCGCTACGGTCAACCAGCGCGTCGACGCGCTCGACCAGAAGCTGGCGACCACCGACCAGACCGCGCAGCAGGCCCTCGCCGCGGCGCAGTCGGCCTCCGGCCAGGCGCAGCAGAACGGTCAGCGTCTTGATCAGCTCAATGCGCGCGTCGACGGCGTCGAACAGCAGATGCAGGAAGCCCGCCGCAAGCGCGCGCGCAACTGACAACCTTTCCAAGTCAGCGCTCTTTCACGGGCGCTGGCTTTTTTCTGAGCATCACAAAGTATGAAGACGTTGCTGTCGGCGTTTGCCATGCTTGCGCTGTGCCAAACCATGCCAGCCGCTGCCGCGCCCAAGGCGAAGGCAAAAGCTGCCAAGACAACCAAGAAATCCGCCAGGCCCGCTGAAAAGCCGAAAGGCGATCCATCGACCGACGCCACCGTAGAGCAGGGCGTCATATCCGCGTCCGGCCCCGCTGCGCGCGTCATCCAGTGGGTCGCATATGACAAGGATAACCGCTCTCACCCCTATATCATCATCGACAAGGTCGGCGCGCGCGCCTTTCTGTTCGACGCAAAGGGCAAGTCGCTGTCTGACGCGCCGGTGTTGATCGGCATAGCGACCGGAGACGAGGCGACGCCCGGTGTCGGCAAGAAGTC
>CAJYHD010000712.1 GCA_913773715.1 uncultured Sphingobium sp. | reverse complement strand
GTCAGCGGGAGAGCAGGGGCGTGCGGCGCGGCTTCATCGCCGACATGGAGCGCACTGAACTCGCCGTGCGCGAGACAGTGGAACAGGCGGAGCGCGTTGCCGGAACCAATATCGAAGATGTCTGGGTCAGCTTCTCCGGCGGCAGCCTCGTCAGCGACGTCGTGACGGTCGAACGCGACATGGCGGGCTATCGTGTCGAGCAGGCCGATATCGACGATCTGCTAACGACGGGTCAGCAGGGGATTGACCCCGACGGCCGCATCGTCCTTCATGCTCAGCCGACCTGCTTCACCATCAACGGCCGTGTCCCAGTGAAGAAGCCGCTCGGCATGCACGCCGACCTTCTGGGCGTCGATATTCATGTCGTGCTGGCGGATGGAGCGCCGCTTGCCAATCTCGACCTCTGCGTGCGCGGTGCCTATCTCAACGTCAACTCGATCGTCGCGTCGCCGATCGCGACGGGGCTTGCCTGCCTCTCGGAAGAGGAGCGCGATCTGGGCGTCGCGCTGGTCGAAATGGGCGCGGGTGTCACCAACGTTTCGCTCTATGCCGGGGGCATGCTGGTCGGGCTACATTCGATCCCCATCGGGGCGTCTGACATCACGGACGACATCGCCTCGGCCTTCGGTATTCGTCGCAGTCAGGCGGAGCGGATCAAATGCTTCTATGGTTCTGCAATGCAGAATCCTCGCGATTTCCGTGAGATGATCGAGATCGCGCCGCCCCATGGCGATGTCGCGGTGCCGGGTCAGGCGGCGGGTCCCAGCGCCGAGGGCGGCAAGATCACGCGCGCCGCGCTGGTCGGCGTCATCTGCGAGCGACTGAACCAGATCATGGTCGAAGTGAATGGCGCGCTTGCCGGTATGGGCTTCAACACGCCGACCGGGCGACAGGTCGTGCTGACCGGCGGCGGCGCGGAAATGAAGGGCATAGCCGATTATGCGCAGGGCGCTCTCGGCCGTGCGGTGCGGATCGGCCGGCCCAAAGGCCTGGCTGCGATGCCGGAGGCGCATAGTGGCCCCGCCTTTGCAACCTTGGCTGGCCTGGCGCTTTATGGTGCTTCCAACCCGGTTGATCTCCGCGCCATGGCACCAGCCCCGCAAACCGTGCATCGCATGGGGGCGCCGCAATGGTGGCAACGCATGATGCGGGCGATGAAGACGAATTATTGAAGAGCGGCGGGGAATAGTGAAAATAGCTGGTGAAAATCTCTATTTTCTGGTGTTAACAATTCATGACGATTTACGCTTCCTGACGAGGAAGCCGAGGGAGCAGAGTATATGAGCATTGAGATCAGCCCGCCTCATGTGGACGAACTGAAGCCGCGCATCGCGGTGATCGGCGTCGGCGGCGCGGGCGGCAATGCCATCGCGAACATGATTTCGGCCCGCGTCGAAGGTGTCGATTTCATTGTCGCTAATACCGATGCGCAGGCGCTGAACAGTTCGCCCGCCGAACGTCGGATCCAGCTTGGCCCGCAAATTACCGAGGGTCTGGGCGCAGGCTCGCGCCCCGAAATCGGCAAGGCGGCGGCGGAAGAAACCATCGTCACGGTCGAGCAGGCGCTCGAAGGCGCGCACATGTGCTTCATCACCGCTGGTATGGGCGGCGGCACCGGCACCGGCGCTGCGCCCGTCATTGCCAAGGCTGCGCGCGAACGCGGCATCCTGACCGTTGGCGTGGTCACCAAGCCCTTCACATTCGAAGGCAATCGCCGCATGAAGTCGGCGGAAAGCGGCATCGAAGAGCTTCAGAAGCATGTCGATACGCTGATCGTCATTCCGAACCAGAATCTGTTCCTGATCGCCAACCCCAACACCACCTTCAAGGAAGCCTTCCAGATGGCGGACGAGGTGTTGCAGCAGGGCGTTCGCTCGATCACCGACCTCATGATCATGCCGGGCCTCATCAACCTCGACTTCGCCGACGTCCGCTCGGTGATGGGCGAGATGGGCAAGGCGATGATGGGCACGGGCGAAGCAGAAGGCGACGGCCGTGCGCTTCAGGCGGCGGAAAAGGCGATCGCCAACCCGCTGCTCGACGGCGTATCGATGCGCGGCGCGAAGGGCGTCATCGTCTCGATCGTCGGTGGCGACGACATGCGCCTGATGGAAGTGGACGAAGCCGCCAACCATATCCGCGAACTGGTCGATCCCGATGCGAACATCATCTGGGGCAGCGCATTCAACGACAATCTGAACGGCAAGATCCGCGTGTCCGTGGTTGCGACCGGCATCGACAACGAAGCTGGTCAGAATGCCGCGCCGCTGACCCAGCCGTTTAGCTTCGCCAGCCGCCCGGCCGTTGCCGTGCCGCAGGCGTCGGCGCAACCCGCCGCAGCGGCTCCGCGTCCTGCCGCTGCCGCTCCGCAGCCAGCCGTCGCCGCGCCTGCCGAACCGGAGCCGCTGGAACTCGATGTTCCGGCCGCACCCGCCCCTGCGCCGGTTCAGGCGGCATCTGCTCCGCTTTCGCCCGCCAAGCCCTCAGCCGTCTTCTCGGATGAAAATCCTGAAGAGGATGAGCTTGTTCTGGGCGCTGAGAATGCCGAGCCGGTAGCGCCGCCGCCTGCAAAGCCCGCCGAGCCTGCGCCGCGTGTTTCCACCGGCGGCACGCTCTTCGAGCGGATGGCTGGCTTGACGCGGGGATCGGAAAAGTCGGCTTCGACGGGCGATGCCCAGACGCCGGGCGTCGATATACCGCGGTTCCTCAATCGCCAGAACAACCAGTAAGATCGCAGGTTTGCGACCCATGAATGGGCGGGGCAGGGATGCTTCGCCCTTTTGGTTTTCATCCCTATACCGCCCCTGCGACATGCTGTCGGCCAGTTGGGGCAATCCGGCGCGCTTTCGATAATGCGCGCATTCCCCATCCCGTCCTGATGAGCTAGGGTCCTGTTGTGAAAGCATCTTACTGGATTCTCGGCTCCTTGTTGCTGGCGGGCGCGGCACACGCGCAAACCGACCAGTCGCAACTTGTCCAGCCGCAAGCCGCCTCGCAGCTCAATAGCAACCTCGCTCGCCTCGCCAGCAATCCTAGGGACGTGACTGCGTTGATCGGTGCAGGCGAAGCGGCTCTCGAACTGGACGATGCGCGGGCCGCTGCCGGGTTTTTCGCCCGTGCAGATGCGGTTACGCCGAATAGTGGCCGGGTGAAAGCGGGCCTCGGCCGCGTCATGCTCAAGCTCCAGAACCCTGCGGAAGCGCTGCGCCAATTCGATCTAGCGGCCAAAGCAAGCTACCCCGAAGCCACGATCCTCCCAGATCGTGCACTGGCGAAGGACATGACCGGCGACCAGGCAGGCGCGCAACGCGATTACCAGACCGCGCTCCGGGCGACGCCGAACGACGATGAACTTGTTCGCCGCTACGCCGCCTCACTCGGCATTTCGGGCCAGGTTGAGGCATCGGACAAGGTGCTCCAGCCCTTGCTCTATAAGAGCGACCGGGCCGCTTGGCGGTACCGTGCCTTCATCCTGGCAATGAACAACCGGCAGGCTGAGGCGAAGAAGATTGCCGACCAGACTCTTCCCGCGCAACTGGCCGGCGCGATCGTGCCCTACATGCAGAGGATGCCGTACCTGACGGGAGCGCAGAAGGCGGCAGCGCTGCATTTCGGGCATTTCCCGCAGCAAGTGGGGACCAGCATCGCCGCAATAGTGGCGACGCCGCCCGCGCCCGTAGGCAATGTCGCGCCGCCGGCAGCTACGGGTTCGACTCTGGCATCTGCCGAAACGCGAAATCCGGCTCCTGCGACGACGAGTGTTCGTCACGGTGCGCGTACGACGCGAGATCGTGATGCCGAAGTCGTGGACAGTCGCAAGGTTCGCAGCAATAGCACGCGCATGGCGCATGCGGACACGCGCGCGCCTTCATCGCCTACAACGACTCAACCGGCACCAGCGCAACCTGCACCGACGACGCCGTCGTCGCAGCCAAAGCCGATGGTACAGCCGACGCCAAGCCAGCCCACGCGCCCTCAATCGTCGGCACCTCCGACACCTGCGCCGCGCCCGACCCTACCCACGACATCGTCGGCACCTGTGCAGGGACCGCCTGACGTCGCGACCGAGTTTTCACGACCGACGCCGACGTCACAATCTGCCGCAGTTGTACAGGTGGCGCCGTCCCCAGCCTCAATCGGCGCCCCGCAGCCGACCGCGCCGGCGCCACGTCAGCAGCCCGACCCTGCCGCGACCCGAACCCTCGCGGACATCATCCGCGCGATCGATGTGCCTGACGCGGAGCGCCAGCAGCGCGTCGCGGCGGTCGATCTGAGCGAAGTCGCCGCGATGCAGGCCGCGCGCCGCGCCCAGCAGAATAGCGCCGCTGAAAAAGCGAAGCAGGCTGCACTTGCCAAGGCCAAGGCAGAAGCGGCTGCAAAGGCGAAAAGGGAGGCCGAGGAAAAGAAGCGTCTTGCCGACAATCCCTCGCGTAACTGGCTGCAAGTCGGTACCGGGGCCAGCAAAGGCGCGCTCGCCTTCACAATGAAGGGGCTGCGCAAGAAATATGACAGTCTTGCGCCGCAGGATGCCTGGACAGCGGGCTGGGGCCGCACCAACCGTTTGCTTGTCGGGCCATTCCCAAGTTTCGCCCGAGCCAGGACGCTGGAGAGCAAGCTGAAAGGCGCAGGGGCCGACGTCTTCGCCTGGCGAAGCGATGCCGGAGAGGTGGTGGAAAAGCTCGGCAGCGATTAAGGGGTCGGGCATGACCAGCCTTGCCCCCTATGCCTGTCATCCTTCCGCCAGCCGTGGCCGACTTCATCCCGAACCGGGCGGGGAGGTGCGTGGTCCGCGTGACATGTTTCAGCGCGACCGCGACCGCATCATCCATTCGATCGCTTTTCGTCGCCTGCGCCATAAGACGCAGGTCTTCGTATCGCCCGATGGCGATCACTACCGCGTCCGCCTGACCCACAGTCTGGAAGTGGCGCAAATCGGTCGCACGACGGCGCGCACGCTTGGCCTCAACGAGGATTTGACGGAGGCGCTGTGCCTCGCGCACGACATCGGCCATCCGCCCTTCGGCCATGCGGGCGAGGACGCGCTGGAGGCTGCGCTGGAAGATCGTGGCGGCTTCGACCATAACGCCCATACGCTGCGGACGCTGATGCTGCTTGAAAGTCCCTATCCGCGTTTTCGAGGGCTGAACCTCAGTTGGGAAATGCTGGAGGGCCTTGCCAAGCATAATGGTCCGGTGATGAAGCCTGGCTGGGCCATGCGCGAACTCGATGCGCTCTTCCCGCTCGATCTTGCGAGCCACGCGTCGCTCGAAGCGCAAGTGGCGGCGATTGCCGACGACATCGCGTATGACAATCATGATATTGACGACGGATTGCGCGCCGGGTTGCTCTCGCTCGACCAGTTGCTGGAGGTGCCGTTCGTAGCGACCTGTTGGGACCGGGTGCGGGCGCGCTATCCCGATGTGCCGCAGGACAAGCTGTTGCGCGAATTGGTGCGCGAACAGATCGGCGTCATGGCGAACGACCTGCTTGATGCTACCCGAGCGAATATTGCGGAGTCGAGGGTGGAAACGGTGCACGATGTGCGCGCTCTCGGCCGCACATTGGTCGCGTTTTCGCCGGAACTCGCGGCGCAGGAGCGCGAGTTGAAACGCTTCATGTACGCGACGCTCTATCATCATCCCGATCAGCTTGCCGCCGCCGACCGGGCGCGCGTCATCGTGACCGATCTGTTCCATGCCTATCGCGAACAGCCTGGCCTGATGCCGGCGGAATGGCGCGACGATTGCGCGCTGGAGGAGCCTGCGCGCAGCCGCCACATCGCCGACTTCATCGCCGGGATGACCGACCGCTATGCCGAAAAGCAGCATGGCGCGATATTCGGGCGATTGACGGCGCGCGTCGATTAGGCAAATGCAGTCATGTCTCCGGCGGCGTGGATTCGTTTGCCGGGCATGATGCGGGAGAGTATGGGAAGCCTTTGAGGCCACCCCGTCGCCGAAGGAGCAACCGCCCCGGAATCTCTCAGGCCAAAGGACCGCATCGCGCGCAAGGCACTCTGGAAAGCGGACGGACGCATTTGCGCCGTCCCACCGAAGGGGTAAGCCGCTTGGCCGAAAGGCTGATGGTCAAAGCTCTCAGGTTCCGTGACAGAGGGGGTGACGAACGTGACGGGCCGGATTCGGTCTGGCGCGGTGCGTCGCTACCGACCTCTTACGGAAAGGCCGCTCATGTCCGGCAATGACGATATCGCCCATCTGGAAGCCGAACTGCCTGCGCAGGCGCTCCCGCTCGATAGCTGGCATCGTGAACGCGGCGCGCGGATGGTCGAGTTTGCGGGCTATCAGATGCCGATCCAGTATGAAGGCATCATGGCCGAACATAGCTGGACGCGTGAACATGCTGGCCTGTTCGACGTCAGTCACATGGGACAGCTTACCTTTACCGGCGAGGGCGTCGATGAAGCGCTTGAAGCCATATTGCCCGCCGACATCAAGGGATTGAAGCCGTTCCGCCAGCGCTATTCGCTGCTGATGGACGAGGAGGGCGGCATCCTCGACGACCTCATGCTCTCGCGCCTCGGCGATGAGGCCTTCGACGGCGCGAACATCTACATGGTCGTCAACGGTGCGACCAAATATGACGACATCGGCTGGATCATCGAAAATCTGCCTGACGACGTCGTGATGAACCATATGGACGAGCAAGCGCTGCTCGCGCTCCAGGGACCCAAAGCAGGCGAAGCCCTTGCCAGCCTGGTCCCTGAAACCGCGGACTTGCTCTTCATGCAGGCGGGCTTGTTCCCGTGGCGCGGCGTGCCGCTCTGGATCAGCCGTTCCGGCTATACGGGAGAGGACGGTTTCGAAATCAGTGTGCCCGCCGATCTTGTCACCATGCTGGCCGATGCGCTGTGCGCGCTACCGCAGGTGAAGCCGATCGGTCTGGGCGCGCGCGATTCTCTGCGGCTTGAGGCGGGCTTGCCGCTCTATGGCCATGACCTGACGCCCGCCGTCAGTGCGATCGGCGCGGACCTCGGCTTCGCCATCGGCAAACGTCGCCGCGAGGAAGGCGGCTTTGTCGGCCATGGCCGCGTGATGAAGGAACTGGCCGATGGCCCCGGCGCAAAGCGCGTCGGCCTGCGCATCGATGGCCGCCTGCCCGCACGCGAGGGCGCCAAAATCTATGCGGGCGACATACCGGTTGGGGAAGTCACGTCCGGCGGCTTCGCGCCGACCGTTGGCGCGCCGATTGCCATGGGCTGGGTCAGCTTGCCCCATGCCGCGACCGACACGCCGCTGGACATAGAAGTGCGTGCCAAGCGTATTGCTGCTGCGGTTGCGCCGATGCCGTTCGTTCCGCATCGTTATCGCCGCAAGGCCTGAGTCATTTTCCCAAGCGGAGTATATCCATGAGCCGTTACTTTACCGACGAACATGAGTGGATCGATGTCGAAGGCGAAATCGCCACCGTCGGCATCACCGATTATGCGCAGGAGCAGCTGGGCGACATCGTGTTCGTCGAGCTGCCCGCCGAAGGCACCAGTTTCGAGAAGGGCGACGACGCTGCTGTCGTCGAATCGGTCAAGGCGGCGTCCGACGTCTATGCGCCTATTTCGGGCGAAGTGGTGGAAGCCAACGGCGCGCTCGAAGACGAGCCCGCGCTGGTCAATTCCGACGCCGAAGAAGATGGCTGGTTCTTCAAGTTGCGCATTACCGATGCCAGCGAAATCGAAGGGCTGATGAACGAAGCCGCCTACAAGAAATTCGTGGCGAGCCTTTGATCTGATTTAGCCCCTCCCATGAAGGGGGAGGGGGGAGTTTTTACACATGCGTTACCTACCCCTCACCGACACCGACAGGCAGGATATGCTGTCCGTCATCGGCGCATCCTCGATCGACGATCTGTTCGTGGATGTTCCTGCCGAGGCGCGGCTTACCGAAAAGATCGCGGGCCTGCCCGATCATGCGAGCGAACTGGCCGTCGAGCGCCACATGAGCGCGCTCGCACGTCAGAATCTGTCGGCGGGGGAGGCGCCTTTCTTCTTGGGTGCGGGCGCGTACCGCCATCATGTTCCCGCCAGCGTCGATCATCTGATTCAGCGCGGCGAGTTTTTGACCGCCTACACGCCCTATCAGCCGGAAATCGCGCAAGGCACGCTTCAGGTGCTGTTCGAGTTC
>CAJYHD010000711.1 GCA_913773715.1 uncultured Sphingobium sp. | reverse complement strand
TCGCGGATCTGGCCCTGGCTCTGGCCGCAATCGGTGCAGGCGGCGGTGCCGGCGGGATTGTAGCCGAACTGGCTGAAGCCGCCGTCTGTATCGCCCCGGCTGTAGCCCGAGGTGGTTTCATAGGCGGTGATCGAGGTCAGCGTGACGCCGCCCATGTCGATTGCGATATGCTCCGACGCGCCATAGGTCTTGTACGCCTGCGGGTTGTTGTTCGCCTCGTCGTAGCGGACGGTGCCGCGCGGTTCGGCGGAAACGTCGTTCGATCCCTTCACGAGCGCCCCGCGATGGAAGAGGGTCGAGGTACCATCATAATCGCGCGCGTGGACGCTGGTCAGCAGCGACACATTGTCGTTCGGCGTCATCAGCAGTTGGAAGCGCAGGTCCTTCTCGTTGAAGCCGCCCATCACGTCCTTGCCGGGCTTGGTACCGTCGGCGCTGGCGCCGGTATAGGCATTGTCGACCCAGTCGTCGCGATGCTGATACAGCGCCGACACGCGGAAGGCGAGCTTGTCGGCCACGATCGGGCCGCCGACGCCGCCGTCGAAGGTGACGGTGTTATAGCTGCCGTAGCTGGCCGATGCGCGACCCTGCCAATCCATGGTCGGACGCAGCGTGTCGAACTTGATGATGCCAGCCGTCGTGTTGCGGCCGAACAGCGAACCCTGCGGGCCGCGCAACACTTCGACCTGATTGACGTCGAACACCGGGTTCGACTTCAGCACGACATGTTCCAGCACGACATCGTCCTGGATGATCGAGACCGGCTGCGATGCGCCGAGGTAGAAGTCGATATTGCCGAGGCCGCGGATGTAGAAGCGGGGGAAGATGCGACCAGTGGTGGTTTCGGCGTAGAGGCCCGGAACGCGCGCGGCGAGTTCGAGGATATCGCCGCCGCCCTGCTGGAAAGCGCGCAGTTGGTCGCCCTGAACCACGCCGACCGACACAGGCACCTTCTGGAGATTTTCGGAGCGGCGTTCGGCGGTGACGACGATCTCGCCCAGTTGGTCGTCAGGCGTGGCCGCGGCATCCTGCGCCTGTGCGCCAGCGGCGAAAGTCATGGCGCCGAGCGCCGAGGAAATGAGGAGCAGCGCGCGGCCGGTCTTGAAAAAGGTCACGAAATCATCCCTTGAAGATAGGTGTGACGAGCCGCCGGTCACGCTTGAAAACACCTCTCCCCCAAGGTGCCGTCGGTCGATGCGGCGCGGCTAGGCGCGATTTATGGCGGGATGGTGACGAAAGTTCCGGGCCAGCATGCTTCGTGACGAAATATTGCCAGCCGTTGCATGCGTGCAACACGACCTTATCGTTTGCCGTAGCGGCATGTCGACAGGGCGCTCCGGACATCGATAACGCTTTATTCACCATCGTGGCGTAGCTGTAATTTACGTGGGACAGCAGCCATCATATGACGACACCGTCGCCAGGACGGTCATGAAGGTCGCCAAGCTATCGGGCGACCTTGGCATCCGCACGCTCGGCTTGCAGGCCGATATCGGCGAACTGGCCGAACGGGTCACGCATCAGGCGCGCACGATCAAAGCGATCAGCGGCGCGGCGACGCAATTGTCGCAGGACGGGCAGAGCGTCGCGCTCGCAGGGCAGGATGCGCGCGAAAAAGCGGTGGCGGCGCGCGGGATCATCGATGATTCAGGTCGCCAGCTCTCGGCTGCGAACAGCAATTTCGTCGATCTCATCGAGCAAGTCAGTCGTATCCATGCGCGGCTCGACGGCTTTGGCAAGGCATTGAAGACCGTCGCGCATGTGACCAGCGTCATCAGCGGTATCGCCAGCCAAACCAATTTGCTGGCGCTCAACGCCACGATCGAGGCGGCGCGAGCGGGCGACGCCGGGCGCGGCTTTGCTGTCGTTGCCGCTGAGGTCAAGAAACTGGCGCAGGAAACGGCGAGCGCCACGCAGACGATCGAGCGGTCAATCGATGCGTTGACGGGCGAAGCGGGCGGGATGCTCGAAAGCATCACCCATGGCGCCCAGACCGCGCGCATGGCGCAGTCCGACACGCACAATATCGAGACGATGGTCGAGCGGCTCGGCGTGCTGATGCGCGACCTGTCGAGCAACAGCGAAGCGGTGGCGACGCGGATCGCGTCGATGGTGGGGTCGGCGGGCGAAATCCGCAGTGGCCTGTCTGCGCTCGCCAGCACGTCGAACGACAATGCGGGCGGCATTCAACGCCTGTCGAGCCGGATCACCAGCGCCAGCGAAGATACCAACATGCTGCTGCAATATCTGGCGGAGAGCGGGGTCGACATACCCGATTCGCCCTATATCCGCTTCGGCCTGGACAGCGCGCAGCAGGTGGCGGCGAGCATCGAGACGGCGATTGCGGAGGGGCGCGTGCGCGAAGCCGACCTCTTCACCGAACAGTATCAGCCTCTGTCCGGCACCAATCCGCTGCAGTTCAGCCATCCCATGCAGCAGGTGATGCTGCCAGTCGCCCGTGCGCGGCAGGATATGGCAAAAAGCTATCCGGGCTTCTTCGGCATGACCTTCACCGACCGCAATGCCTTCGGCGCGATCGCGATGCCGGAGCGGGCGCAGCCCCAGCGGCCCGGCGACGAAGACTGGAATTCGGAACATTCGCGCCAGGGACTGATGTTCGATGACGACACCACCCGCCAGCAATGCAAAACGATCCAGCCTTTCATCATCAAGGCGTATCGCCGACCCATGGCGGACGGGACGGTGGTGCTGCTGAAGCAGGTGATCGCGTCGATCCATGTGAGCGGGCGGCATTGGGGCATCCTCCAGATGGCCTATAAGGATCAGGGGTAAGACCACATCCTTGCGGGCCTGTGCAGCCGATGGCATGGCAGGGCGATGACACGCATCGGCCTGCTCGGCGGCTCGTTCAATCCCGCCCATGATGGGCATCGCGCCATTTCTCTTTTCGCGCGAGAAGCGCTCGATCTCGATGAAATCTGGTGGCTGGTGTCGCCGGGCAATCCTTTGAAGCCGAAAAAGGGCATGGCGCCGCTGACAGCGCGGCTGGCGCACGCCAGGCAGGTCGCGCGGCGCGCGCCGATCCGCCCGACCGCGATCGAATCGATGCTCGGCACGCGCTATACGGTCGATACGTTGCGGGCGATCCGGCTGCGCTATCCGCGCCATCGCTTCATCTGGCTGATGGGCGCGGACAATCTGGCCCAGTTTTCGCAGTGGAAGGACTGGCGCGGCATTGCGCGACAGATGCCCATTGCCGTCATCGCCCGACCGGGTTATGATGAAGTTGC
>CAJYHD010000710.1 GCA_913773715.1 uncultured Sphingobium sp. | reverse complement strand
GGCACCCAAGTCGCGCTGATCGCCGGATGACGGGAGAGGTTGAGAACAACGTCGCCATTGGCCCGATGGATGTCCGTCGGGTCATGGCATCGCTGCCGCATCGCTACCCGATGCTGCTGGTCGATCGCGTGGTGTCGATGGTGCCGAGCCATTCGATCCATGCGATCAAAGCCGTGTCGGTGAACGAACCCTTTTTTCAGGGCCACTTCCCGACGCGCCCGATCATGCCTGGCGTGCTGATCGTGGAGGCGCTGGCGCAGGCGGCAGGGGTACTGGCGGTGACGTCTCGCAATCTCGCCGACTCGGGTAAGCTCGTCTATTTCATGAGCATCGACGGTGCGAAGTTCCGCGCCCCGGTGGAGCCGGGCTGTCTGCTCGACCTCCATGTCGAGATCACGCAGGATCGCGGCGCGATCTGCAAATTCTCGGGCAAGGCGATGATGGACGGCAAGCTGGCGGCGGAAGCGAATTTCGTCGCCATGATCTCCGATCCGCCCAAGGATTGAGCGGGCGGCGAGGGGAACTGCCCCTTCGCCCTTGCCTTTCCGCAGCGAAGGCGCTAACGGCGCGCCTTCGCTTTTCTTCTTAACAGCCCCGGCCGGTCGGAAACCGGCCACCAAAGGAGCTTGATCGCCATGAAGGCTAATACCCACCCCGATTACCACCTGATCACCGTCCAGATGACCGACGGCACCACCTTCCAGACGCGCTCCACCTGGGGCAAAGAAGGCGACACGCTGGCGCTCGACATCGATCCCAAGTCGCACCCGGCCTGGACGGGCGGCAACCGCCAGCTGGACACCGGCGGCCAGGTCGCGCGCTTCAACAAGCGTTTCGGCGGTCTGACGCTGAAGAAGTAATCGGCCTTCAAAGGCAGGATTTCGGGAAGGGCGCTCCGGCAAGGGGCGCCCTTTCTTGTTGGCGCGGTTTGCTACAACTCCGCCCTCGGATTGATCTACGCAAAAATTTGCGCGACACGGTTGATGACATAGGCGATTTTTGTCTATTTCAGTGTCTATCTTTTGCCGTCGCGACTGTCTCTCCAACTGAAGTTGATCTGGCTTTTATGCTGCTTCGGCGCGGGCGTGCTCATCATCGAGAAAAGCGGCCACATCGTCCAGCACGACGTCCTTCGACAGGAAGGTGCGGCCGATCCCGCGCGCCAGCAGGAAGGGCAGGGTGCCCGCCGCCATCTTCTTGTCGTGCAGCATATGGCTGACCAGTTCCGCGCCGCTTGCCGTAACATGGGCGGTCGCAAGATCGTATGGAAGGCCAACCGCCTTCAGATGCGCGGTCACCAATTCCGCATCAGCCTCACTGCACAATCCAAGTCGCGCCGAATAGCGGAAAGCAAGCGCCATGCCAGCCGCGACACCCTCGCCGTGCAGCAGCGTGTCGGAAAACCCGGTATCCGCCTCCAGCGCGTGACCGAAGGTGTGACCTAGATTGAGGAGCGCCCGGCGACCGGACGTTTCCCGCTCGTCATCCGCGACGATAGCCGCCTTGGCCTTTACGCTGTGCTCGATGGCGTGGACCCGCGCCGCCGGATCGCCAGCGAGCAGGCGATGCCCTTCATGCTCGCACCAGCCAAATAAATCGGGATCGTCGATGAGGCCGTATTTGACGACCTCGGCATAGCCTGCCCGCGTTTCGCGCGGCGGCAGGCTGTCGAGCGTCGAGGGATCGATCAGCACCAGCGAGGGCTGATAGAAGCTGCCAATCAGATTCTTGCCTGCCTTGGCATTGATCGCGGTTTTGCCACCGACCGAGCTGTCGACCTGCGCCAGCAGCGTTGTCGGCACTTGGATGAAATGACATCCGCGCTTCAGGATCGACGCGGCGAAACCGACGAGGTCGCCGATGACGCCGCCGCCCAACGCCACGACATGATCGCCCCGTTCGATCTCCAGCGCCAGCAGCGCATCGAGCAACTGCTCCAGATGCCGCCAGCTCTTGGTCTGTTCCCCCGGCGGCAGGATGATCGGCTCGACCGCGACATCCGCGCCCGACAGGCTGGCGGCAAGGCGCGGCAACTGCGCTGTGGCGACGTTCTCATCCGTGACGACGACTAGCCGCCCATTGCGGGCATAGGGGGCTAGCGTTTCACCCGCACGATCCAGCGCACCCTGTTCGATCAGAATATCGTAGCTGCGCGAACCGAGCGCGACCTTCACGACTGCCATTGCGTCAATTGCTCCATTATGCGGTCGACCGTCACTTCGTGCGGGGCCGCTATGCTCTTCACATGAATCGGGGCGAGGGCGTAGATCGGGTTGCGCAGCGTGGCGAGGTCGGTCAGCACGACGCGCGGATCGCGGTCCTTCAGAAGCGGTCGGCTTTCCCGCCGCGATACCCGATCGACCAGGACGTCGATGTCGGCGTCCAGCCAGATCGCCGTCGCATGATCGAGGATGAGGGTGCGGGTGTCGTCCTGCATGAATGCGCCGCCGCCGGTTGCTATGACCTTGGGCGCGCCGTCCATGAGGCGGGCGATGACCCGCCGCTCGCCATCGCGAAAATGCGCTTCGCCAAACCGGGAGAAGATTTCGGAAACGGTCATGCCCGCTGCTTTCTCGATCTCTTCGTCCGCATCGACGAAGGAGAGGCCCAGCCGCGCCGCGAGCCGCCGTCCTACCGTCGATTTGCCCACGCCCATCATGCCGATCAGGACGATGGGACCGCGTCTGGCGACAGGTGCCGGGAATTTGCTGTTTCGCTGCATGGCGAGGGGGGCTATACAGCCAGCCGTCCGGGAGGCAAATCGCAACTTTCCTCCCATTTTATCGATGTGACGCAGTGCCGCAGAAGGTTTCATGAAGAACAAGAGCAATTTCAGCAATTTCGAGGGTGGTAGTCGGCGCAGGGGCGGCAAGCTGCCGATCATCCCGATCGCGATTGCCGTGCTGGTCGTCCTCCTCCTCGTCTTCCTCTGGTCGCGCGGTGGAGAGCAGGCGCAAAAGCCTGTCGAGAAGGTGATCCCGGCCGAAAAACTGGGCCAGTAACCGCCATGGCGCGCCTGCGGGGGAATGCGCGTTGGGCGCTCGGCAGCTTCGCGCTGGCGCTGGCCTTGCCAGTCGTTGCGCAGCAGGCGCCGGAATCGCTGTTGCCACCAGGGTTCGGCGATGCGCCCGAAGCGCCGCCAGCCCGTCCCGCCGCGCCGCAACCGCCGCGTCCGACCGGGCCTGCGCCGACGGTTCAGCCATTGGCAACGCTCGACCCCGCCGTTCCACCCGATCTCGCCGCGATTGCCGAGGCGGACAACGCCGCCGATGCGCCGACGCCGGAGGAACTGGCGGCGCAGAAGGCCAAATATGATTTGCCGGACACCGCGCGCCGTTCGCTTGATCGCATCGGCCCGCTGACGCCGCAGACGCGGGGAATGGAGCCGGACGCCTTCGGCAACCAGTCCGGTCGCTTCCTTGCTACGCTGATGAAGCAGACGCGGGCGCCGATCGTGTCCCGCTGGGCGTCGATCCTGCTGCGCCGCGCCTTGCTGTCGTCCACGAATACGCCGCGTGATATCGATGGCGCGGACTGGGCGGCCGAGCGCGCCTGGCTGCTGCTGCGCATGGGCGAAGCAGACAGCGCGCGGTTGATGGTGCAGAGCGTCGATGGCG
>CAJYHD010000709.1 GCA_913773715.1 uncultured Sphingobium sp. | reverse complement strand
GTTCGATTTGATGATGAGCGGCGAGCGCTGGCCTTCCTCGAACCAGTTGAACGCCGCTTCGCGCGAGGCGGGCGCGATCAGCGCCTTGTCGCGCAGCGCGCAGATGCCAAGCGCTTTGCTGCGCTTGCCATTACGGTCGCACAGCTCATAGCCGGTCTGCGTGAAATGCTTGGCGAGGAACCAGCGCAGCAGCGCCGCGCCCTCCTCGTCGGGGATGCGGTCGGCGTCCGCGCCCATCGCCGCCTGCATCGCGGCCCAGTCGGTGACGGTCGCGCGATCATCGTCCAGCGCTTCCTGCAATGATTTTTCGAGTGCGCGGCGGGCTTTGGCGTCGGCGCGATCGGCCTCGATATAGATCATCGATTCGCGGCGGGCGCCCGGCGCGTCATCGTCCAGGATGGCGGACAGCGTGCCGTCGGCACTGCGCTTCACCGACAGGATCGGGTGGAACAGGCGGTGGATGGTGATGTCTGCCGCCGCCAATGTGTTGGCGATGGAATCGACCAGAAACGGCATGTCGTCGTTGACGATCGCGATCCGCATGAAGCGGCCGGTCGCGCCTTCACCCAGCGTTTCGATGGCAACGGCTGAGCGGCCAGGCTGGCGGCCATTGGCGGTCGCGCCGAGGAAGGTGGCGGCGGAACCGATTGCGTCCGCGTCGAACTCCTCCTGCTCTCCGGGAAGCGCGCTGCGCGAAAGCGCCTTTTCCAATGCTTCGCGGATGAACGTGTCGACTTCGTTGCTCTTACCGTCCGCCAGGGCCGTCATTCGCCTTACCTCTCGATACGGGCTGATGCCCGTTTTCTACCAGACGAAGGAGACGATGGTCAGCCGCCATGTGACTCCTCCGCATCGGAACGCCTATATGCCTGCGCGCTCCGGTCGGCTCAAGTCGCAGCCGGAATAAAGTTTCCGGCTGTTGTAATATTATGATGGTTGCGAAATGGGCGAGATCAGCAGCGCGCGGCGGCAACCATGACCTTCTGCGCCAGCGGCGTATCATGCCCCAGGGTCGCGACGAACGACAGCGTTCCATCTGCCTCCCGCCGCACAACGAGGACGGTCAGGCCATCATTTCCTACATCGATATCTTTAGATATTAATGGCTTGGCCTGTTGTAGCGTGCTGCGAGCGATCTGGCCCCGGTCGGGCCGAGCAGGGGCATCGGCGCGTCGCGCAGCGCGATGATCGCGCACCAGCGCCTTGAGGCCGCCGGGATAATCGCGCAGATGCGCCGTCAGCTGCCCGACGCCGAGGCCGATTGACAATCCATGCTCCAGCGTCGCCGCATATTCGGTGACGCGCGTCTTGTCGTAGCGGGTGCCAAATACGAGCTTGATGATCGCCGTCATGGGACTGCGAGCCTGCGCCTTGATACCATGATCTTCCAGCAGCTCGGCATAATTGTCCGGCCGCGCCTTCGCCACCAGCGCGAAGTCGTAGGCGAGGCTCACGGCGCGATAGAGCGCCGCATGGCTGCGCGCCTCGCTGCTGCGCACCCGGTCCGCGCCGTCCCGCGCGATCGCGAGCCAGTCGGCAAGGGACGCCTGCGTATCGGGCGCTTCTGCCTCCGCCTCCTCCACTTCTGAGTCGCTGTCCACTTCAGTGTCCATATCATCGTCGTTGGCGGGCGCTTCCATGCCGCTAAGGTCCAGCAAATCTTCCTGCGCGAGAGCCGCCAGCGCGTCCTGCTGCCAGGTTGGCGCTTCGTCCCAGATCGGTTGCGACGAGCGCGGTGGCGCTTCCCCGAACAGCGCCTGCGCCATCTCCCGCTCCAGCGCCTCGCTCTCCGCCTTGCTGGCAAGCGCCTTCCAGTTGATGACGCCGAATGCGAAGTCGATTGTGTCGCCGTCCGACGAGAAGGGCATCAGGATGCCGCGATAGAGGATGTCTGCGCCGCGCTGGTTGACGAACTCGGCCTCGAACCCGACCGGGGCCTGGTTGGCGACGATCTGGAGATAATGGTCGGTCAGCCGCGACAGCAGGGATCGGGCCGGTACGTCATTGATGTGGGTGATCCCCGCATCGACCCCGCACTCCTGCCGCAGCGCCGCGCCAAGATAGGCGACGGCAGGATTTTCCAGGCCTGCGGTGAAATCGAGAAGGACGCTGTTCGGGCCAAAATCTTCCAGCTCCTCGGGCGTCAGATCCTCGATCGAGGGAAGCGCGCGATCGCCAAGCAGCGACGCCCAATAAGTATAGGCGCGCAGCTGCATCCGGCGTTCGTCCGACCCGAGCGAGGGCGGCGCGTCTTGCGCGGCGTCGTCGGCATAATCGAAGTCGATCGCCTCTTCGACGATCTCATGCGCCCGCAAAGTGTCCATCCGCTTACGTCCCGCCCTTGATTGATCTCACGCGTTTGGACGCCATATTGGCAGCAGATGGTAAACGACCAGTGAAGGGGCGAGGCGATAGCACGAAAAGTCGCCGGGCGGTGGAAAGCGCAGGATTTGCGATTTGCCCGCTTGTTCTTCCGTCCAACCGCTGTTATCTGCCCGCCCCGACGCCGCTTTAGCTCAGTTGGTAGAGCACATCATTCGTAATGATGGGGTC
>CAJYHD010000708.1 GCA_913773715.1 uncultured Sphingobium sp. | reverse complement strand
CGCAGAACACCTGCCGCCTTGCCGCCGTCATCAGCCAGGGTGGAGCGGGCGGCTTCGAACAGGCGGCGCGCCTCGCGATCCTTGCGGTCTTCGAAGAGAACGCGGGCCAGTTCGAGCTGGCCGGGCACGAAATCGGGCTGGAGGCCGATAAGCGTCCGATATTGCCGCTCGGCCTCATCCAGCTTGCCGGCGATCCGTGCAAGCGCCCCTTGTGCATAGGCGACAAGCATCGGGTCACGCTTTTCGAAAGCCAGATAGGCCTTGAGGAAGCGCCGCACATCGAACCATTGTCTGCGGGAAAGGGCGATATAGAGCGCCTCGCCCACCTCGTTGAGCGTGTTGGCGACGGCGTAGGTCCTGCCGTCGATCTCGATGGTCGATGGCGCGGCGCCTAGATCGTCGGCATCTTTAAGCAAGCGCTGCTCGGTCTCGGCACTGTGTCGATCCTGCTCCTGGTCGAGGCGCAGCCGGGTATCGGCACTGCCCGAGGTCTGCGCGGAAGCGGCGCTGGTCAAAGCGCTAGCCATGAAGAGGCTGCCGGCAAACCGGGACCAGAAGCGGGCGGAGTCGATCGTCACGAAACAAGGGGATCCTCAAGGATGGAAGGGGAGTGGCCGGGAGGCAGAGGCCCCTTTCGGAGCCCCTGTCCCGTTGCCGTTTCGGCGGCGAAGCGTCAGTTCTTCGTGCCACCGAACGCGGTGTTGTATTGGCGCGCGGACGAGAAGTTCACGATGCCGGCAAGCGCGGCGGCATCCGCGCCGAAGAAGCGACCGCTGACCGTGCCGCTCGACGCCACGGTGCTGCCGGATAGGGTCGCCGTGGCCCCGGTGCCAGCGAAATTGACGCCGGCGATGGTCGCCGTGCCGATGTTGACGGCATAGCCCGAGCTCGAATTGGCGATGCTGCCGCTGAGGGTTCCCGACGTGCCCGAACCGAAGTTGGCGGTGAAGGTGCCGGTCGGGAGCCCCTTGTTGGCGTAATCGCTGACACCCTTGACCGAATAGGTCGCCGAGCCGCTGGTTGGAACGGTCGTGGTGCCGCCATCATCGCCAGCATAGTAGACAGTGTGCGTGCCGTCCGCGACGCTCGAAGTCTGCGACCATTCGCCGAAATAGAGGTTCGCGCTGCCAACCTTGGCAAAATGGAAGACGCCAAGGCTGCTGTGGTCGGTGGGGACACTGGTCCCCGAGTTGATCGTGCTGACGCCGTTGCCGTCGGTGCCGACCGTGGATTGCAGCCCCTGGAAATCGACCAGGTTGCTGAGACCCGTGGATGGCACAGCGATCCCCGGCCGTCCGGACACATGCGGACCTCCGTTCACGGTACTGGTCCCGACCACGACATTGCTGGTGTCGCTGGAGGCTCCATAAATTCCGGCATGCGCCGTCCCGGCGAAGGCTGCCGATGCGGCGAGCGCAACGGCAATCCGGTTGAGCTTCGAGAGTTTCATGTTAGTTCTCCTACGTTCGAGTTGCCTGCGGACAGGCGCTTGCATCCAGGGTTCGCCGCTGATTCCCAGCCGTTGCAAAGGATCGGGAAAATCGGCGGCGACCCTGAATTTCCATGATCAGAACCGGCCGGTGAGACTGAGGCGGACCGTCCGCCCCGGAGCGGGGTTGAGCGCGCGCGTCAGCGGATCGGCATAATATCTGTCGGTGAGATTGGTGCCGACCAGCTCAGCGGAAAACCGCTCGTTCAGCCGGAATTTGACATAGGCATCGAGTGTCAGCGTCGCGCCCCACGCATAGGGAACGTTGAGCGCATAGCCGTCGATCGGATTGTCGCCCCCGATCAGTTCCGCCAGCAGCGGATTGTCGTATTCGCTGTACCACGTCAGCCGGCCGCCGATTTCGAGCCGCCGCTGAAGGAAGCGGCCGCCCAGCGTCCAATTGATCGTGTCCTCGGGCGTCGCCTGGGTCAGCAGATAGCCACCCTGGAAGCCGTATTTGACGCAAGTTGGAACGCGCCCGCTGCCGTTGTCCATCTGGATGGCGACGCTCTCATCGCAGACCTTGTTGGTCAGCATGTGACCCGCGCCGATCTCGGTAAAGAAGCGGCCATTGTCGTAGCGGGCCTGAAGTTCCAGCCCGGCGATGACCTGCCGGTCGATGTTGCTGAACATAAGCCGGGTGGTGCGCTCGATGACGTTGCGCGTGGTGTTGTGGTACCAGGTCAGCTTGATGTCGGCGGCCTGGTCGGCGCCGCGCAAGCCGAACAGGCCGCGCAGATCCTGGACATAGGCTGCCTCCCAGGAATGCAGATGCTCAGGCTTCAGCTCCGCCAAGGGATTGAACGAGGCGGAAAACCCGACAGTGCTTTCGAACATGCTGGGGAAGCGATAGGCCTCGGCATAGCGCAGATAGGCCCTGCTGCTGCCGCTGAAATAGACGGTGGCCGATGCCATGGGCGCCCAGCCATGGCCGGACTTGCGCGCGGCCTCAGTCGGCGTGAAGGCTTGCTGGTTGGCGATCGCCTGGCAGGTGCCGTTATAATTGGCGAGACTGTCGACAAAGCCATTGGCGCAGATGTCGTCGGCGCGACGATATTTGCCGTTGGCATCCGGTTCCCAAGCCGCGCTGTGGTCGACCGTGAAGGGATAGGGATTGGCGGCGTAGGCCTGAGCTTCACTCGCGGCGAGGATGTCGGCGAGTTCAGCCGGAAAACCCGACCCTTCCCAGAATGCCTTCCGGTACGCCGTGTAGGCGTCCACTCCGGTTTCCTGGGTCTGGTAGGTAATCGTATAGCTGGTGGGAACGTAGGTGGTGAACTGGCTTGCATGGCCGGCCGCAATCTGTGCGCGCATGAAGTCGTCGACCGCCCAGTAGCCCGAATAGGTGAGGCCGGCGTTGAGCTTGAGGAAGCTCGCCGGTCGCCATTCGCCCTTCAGGCTGATCCGATACTCCTCGCGGCGGCCGGCGCGCGGATACTGGCGCCAGCCGTCGAAGACACCGTTCCATTCATCGCTGGAACTGAGTTTCTCATGTTGCCAGTTGCCTTCCAGCAGCAGGTCCAGCCGCGATGACAGCTTCATCTGGTTGCTGGCGGAAAGGCCAATCCGGTTGTTCTGCGAATTGGCGATCGCCGTGTTGCGCAGGATCGGGTCGTCATAAGTGGCATAGTTCGGGAAACCGCCGGCGCTGTAGGTGTGGCTGGCCGTGCGGGTCGCCCAGAGGTTCGCCTTCAGGTCGATCCACCGGCTTTGCGGCTGCCACTTGTATTCCGCATTATAGGCTTGGGCATGGACGCTGCTCAGCGGCCACTGGATCGCTCCAAAGTCCTCGGCCGAGAGGATGCGCGAGGGCATGATCTCGCCATATTCGGACCGGCTGTCGCGAAAACCCAGTTGCAGATACTGGTCATCGGCGATGTGCCAGGTGCCTTTCAGCAGCCAGGATTTGGTTTCGGACGAGGTATTGGGCACCTCGTTGCCCGGCTCATAGCTGAGCGCCATGCGCTGCATGTAGGTCGCGGCCGATTGCTCGAGATCGCCCTGCGAATAATAGCCCGCGCCATTGCTGCCCGAGAAATAGTTGCCGCGCTTGCGCCAGGCGTAGGCGCCGAACAGATCGACATCGCCGATCCGGCCCGCGACCGCGATGCGCGCCGCCTTGTCTCCCATCGAGAAGAAGTCGTTGTCACCGGACGTGCGCAGGTCCACGCGCAGCGACGGATCATTATAGGGCGAGGTCGGATAACCTGGGGTTCCGGGCGATCCTGGGAAGCCTGCCACGGTCCGGTAATCCTGCCCGGTCAACAGCGTCGGCAGGCGTGG
>CAJYHD010000707.1 GCA_913773715.1 uncultured Sphingobium sp. | reverse complement strand
ACCGGCCCCCGAGATGTGGGGTTGGTGCCCCGACAGCGATGTCATCGGCAGCCCGTTCTATGTAATGAGCTTTGTCGACGGCTGGACACCCAACGGGGACGCGCCCTTTCCGGAACCATTCGAAAGGGCCGGACCGGAGAGAGCCGGCATGGCCTTCGAACTGGTGCGCGGGATAGCAGATCTGGCCTGCGTGGATTACCACGCCGTCGGCCTTTCGGATTTTGGCAAGCCAGGCAATTTTCTCGCGCGTCAAGTTGACCGCTGGCGGGGTCAATTGGCGATGTACCATGATACCGAAGGCTATGCGGGGCGCCATCTTCCCGGCTACGACTACGTCGCTGACTGGCTCAGCGCCAACACTCCTGAAAGCCCGCGCATCGGGATCATCCACGGAGACTATGGCTTTCCCAACACATTGTTTTCGCGGACTACGCCCTGCCGACTCGCCGCAATGATCGACTGGGAACTTTCCACCATTGGTGATCCGCTACTGGATCTTGGTTGGACGATCCATTGTTTCGCTCCGCGTGATCCAGCTGGGGTTCCGCCACCAGCCAATCTATTCGATCCTTCGTTCTATCCCTCGCGCGAAGATCTGGCAGAAGCTTATCACGAACAGACTGGGTTACCCATCGAACGCATCGACTACTACATGATCCTGGCACAGTTCAAGCTGGCGACTTTGCTGGAACGAAAGTATGCTGAGGCGCTCGTAGGTAGGGCCAGCCAAGCCTATGGCGAGTTCTTCGGCCAACTCACGCTCGATCTGCTGGTTTGCGCCGAACAGTTGGCGCGCCGGACGAACGTCTGATGAACGCAAGGCGGACATGGTCCGCGAGGCCCATTACGGCATCTAGCCATGGTCTGGCGCCATGTCGGACGGGCGGACGGGCCGCTTGCTATTTCGCAGCATTCTTGCGCAGGGCCTTGCCCAGCGCTGCGAGTTCCTTCTTCAAGCTCTCAAGACTTGCACGGTCCCCCCAGTCGCTTTGAGCACGGCAGCGGGAACGCAACCGAGTGCTGTCTCTGCCAAGGCGGCGCCCGATGCGGTGAAGGACGTTACCCAGAAGGCGCGGGCTGCCGGGCTGAGATATCGGCGAAGCCAGAAACCCGTCGGGACGAGCACGGTCCATTACATGCTCCGAAACCGGCTGTATGCGGGCGCCTTTGAATGGGGCGGACGCCTCTATCAAGGAACGCACGAGCCCCTTGTGACCCGCGAGACATGGGAGAACGTGCAGGAGGTCCTTGATGGACGGAGCGCGAGCAACGTTCGAGCAGAGCCGCTACGATTCGCTTTCACAGGATTGATTACCTGCGGCCACTGCGGGTGCGCGGTGGTCGCCCAGATGCAGCGGGGGCGCTACATTTACTACCACTGCTCTGGCTTCAGGCAAAAGTGTCCCGAAAAATATGTTCGTGAGGAGACGCTCGCCGACGCCTTTTCCGAGCAGCTCTCCCGTCTCCACATGGATGACGAGATTTTCGCGCTGATCGAGCGCGCCATCCGGGAATCGCACGGGGACAAAGGCCGGGAGCGCCTCGAAACGCTCGCACGCCTAAGGGGTGAGGCTGATCGGCTGCAACAAAGATTGGACAAGCTATACGTCGATCATCTCGACGGTCGTATCACCGCCGAGATGCACGATCGCATGGCAGCTACCTGGCGAGAGGAGAGGGCAGGCTGCCTCAGGAGGATCGAGGTCTTGAACAATGCGGAGGACGCCTATGTCGATGATGGCATCGCTCTCCTCAACCTTGCCCGGAAAGCGCATTCGACCTTCAACCTACAATCGCAAAGTGGCAAAAATTCCGCTTTGAATCTGTTGGTTTCGAACAGCACTTGGGCAAACGGACAACTATCAGTCGCCTTCCGGGAACCTTTTAATATGCTTGAGAAAATGTCGCTTGGCGCTTCAGGATCCGAGCCCCCGGCAGGGCCGGGCGGCTCGGACTATCCTGAATGGCTCCCCGAGTAGGATTCGAACCTACGGCCATTCGATTAACAGTCGAATGCTCTACCGCTGAGCTATCGGGGAGCAGCCCGGCTTCCGTCGGGCAGGCCGCGCCTATAACAGCGGCTTTCCGAAGATGGCAAGCGGTAAAAAGGCCGCCATCTCATTTTTTTCAGGCGATGAATTGTTCGGCGGCGATCCGGTCGTCAAGCGTATGTTCGGGATCGAACAGCAGGGTCAGGGGCGTAGTCCGATCGATGCGGATTTCGACATCGGCGACGTCGCGTACTTCGCGCTGATCAGCAACGGCGCTGACCGGGCGCTTGACGGGATCGAGCACGGTGAAGCGGGTGACGGTATTTTCCGGCAGGATCGCGCCGCGCCAGCGACGGGGGCGGAACGGGCTGATGGGGGTCAGAGCGATCAGCCCAGAGCCGAGCGGCAGAATGGGACCATGGGCGGACAGATTATAGGCGGTCGATCCGGCGGGTGTCGCGACCAGCACGCCGTCGCACACAAGTTCGGGCAGGACGGCACGGTCGTTGACCTGCACTTCCAGTTTGGCGGTCTGGCGGGTTTCACGCAGGAGAGAGACTTCATTGATTGCAGGGATCGAGAATTGCTCGCCATCGACGGTGTTGACGGTCATGCGTAGTGGATTGACCTTGAACGCCTTGGCCGCGGCGAGCCGTTGCTCCAGCCGTTCGAGTCGCCACTCGTTCATCAGGAACCCGACGGTACCGAGGTTCATACCGAAGACCGGCACGATACGTCGGCTTTCAAGCATCGAATGTAATGTCTGGAGCATGAAGCCGTCGCCGCCAAGTGCGATCAGCATGTCGGCCTGATCAACCGGCACGAAGTCGTAGGCTGCGCGCAGTCGGTCCTCCGCCGCCTTGGCAGCTGATGTCGGGGAGGCGAGCAGCGCGCGCCGGGGTTCGAGGTTCATCCGCCGGTCACGCTCATGTGCCGCCGTGTGGCGGGCGCGGCATCGCGGTCGATGCGGAAGTCATGGCGGGCAGGCTTCAGGCGCAAGGCGCGGTCGATCAGCGGTTCGACGGCAGGCAGGCCACCATCGCGCAACGCAGCTTTGAAATCGACATGATCCTCGTGGCCGAGACACATGAAGATTTTGCCTTCGCAGGTCATGCGGATGCGATTGCAGTGGGCACAGAAATTCTGCGTCAGCGGAGTGATGAGACCTAAACGCGCCGTCAGACCTTCGACTCCGTAGTAGCGGGCCGGGCCGCCCGTGCGATGGCCGATAGGTGATAACAGGTGATGCTCGGCAATGCGATCCGCGACATCGGTCAGTGGCATATAATGGTCGGATCGGTCTTCGCCGGTATCGCCCAACGGCATCGTCTCGATGAGGGTAAGGTCCAGGCCACGGCTGTCGCACCAATGCAGCATCGGCAAGATTTCGTCTTCGTTGACGCCCTTTAGCGCGACCATATTGATCTTTACCGAAAGTCCTGCGGCCTGCGCGGCGTCGATCCCGGCCAGCACCTTCATCACGTCGCCGCCGCGCGTCAGATGCGCGAAGGTCGCCGGATCGCGGCTA
>CAJYHD010000706.1 GCA_913773715.1 uncultured Sphingobium sp. | reverse complement strand
AGGCGAACTGCTCCGCCGTAGGGTTCTGCCGCGAAAAGCCGCCCGACAGCGCCCAGGTGATCGGCCAGGCTGCGATCAGCAGCGCGACCGTGAAGAGGATCAGCACCGGCAGCAGCACGGCCAGCGCGCGCTCGGCAAAGTCGTAGCCCGCCGGAAGTCCGCCTTCGCCCGCCGCCTTCTTGTTGAAGAGCGGGATGAAAGCGGCGGAAAAGGCGCCCTCGGCAAAGAGGGCGCGGAACATGTTGGGCAGGCGGAAGGCGACACCGTTGAACGCGTCGGACGCAAAACCCGCGCCCACATATCGCGCCGCCAGCGAATCGCGCACCAGCGCGAGGATACGGCTGGCGAGCGTCAGCCCGCCGACCGAGCCGAGGGCGCGGACGAGTTTCACGCTTTGCGCCCCCGGCGGATGGTCATCGGGCCAGGATCAGGCGTGGCCGGCCGGTTCGCCTGCGGTCGCCTGCATCTGCTGCGCTTGCTGCATGTAGAGCGCGCCGAAATCGATCGGGTCGAGCAGCAGCGGCGGGAAGCCGCCATCGCGGATCGCGTCGGCCAGCACGCGGCGGGCGAAGGGAAAGATGAGGCGCGGCGCTTCGGCCAACATGAAGGGCTGAACCTGATCTTCGGGGATGTTGCGCAGGCCGAAGATCGCGGCATAGACCAGTTCGACGGCAAAGGCGGTGCCCTGCGGCGCGGTCGCCTTGACCTCGATCTTGAGCGAGACTTCCAGCACTTCATCGCCGACGCGATCTGCGCCGATATTGAACTGGACGTCGATCTGCGGCTGATCCTGCCACTGATAGACGGTCGGCGCATTGGGGTTTTCGAAGGACAGATCCTTCACATATTGGCTGATGAGCGCGATCTGCGGCCCGGTGTCGGCACCGTTGGCGTCGGGAGTGATGGAAATGCTGGGCATGCCTTCGGCTTCATCGGCCATATCGTTCGTCCTTAAACCCTGTTGCACGGGAAAACCGCCCCGCCTTCATCGACCGGGCGCTTAGCAGGCGCTTGGGAGCAGAGCAATGGCGAGCGGAGGCGCGACAGGGGCCAAGCGCTATTTGAAACGGCGCGCAAACATGCCTATGTTGTCTGGAACAAGTGTCCCATGAAAGGGTATAGCTGTCCGTGTATGTGATCGTCATCCTCGCCATGATCGCCGGTTTTCTGGCGCTGCGGCTCTACTCCGTGCTCGGCAAGCGGACTGGGCACGAGCAGGAGCCGGTGCTGCGTCCAGCCGAAGATCGTGCCAAGGTCAGCGTTCTTCAGCCTGCCCCGGCCAGCCAGCAGGGTAGCGATACGGTGCGGCTTGCGGCTGAGGGCTTGATCTCGCCCGGCGCTGAAAATGGGGTGCGCGCCCTGATCGCGGCGGATCGCAGCTTCGACGTGCCGCAATTCGTCGAAGGGGCGAAGAGCGCCTACAAGATGGTGCTGGAAGCCTTCTGGCGCGGCGATCGCCAGGAGCTGGAATGGCTGTGCGACGCGGATGTGCTGGCTTCCTTCGAAGAAGCGATCGCCGCGCGCGAAGCCGAAGGTCATATTCTCGACAACCGTCTCGTCCGCATCGAAAAAGCGCAGATCGTCGAAGCGTCGGTCAATGGCCGTACCGCGGAGGTGTCTTTGCGTTTCGAGGCGGACATTGCCGCAGTCACCCGTGATCGCGATGAGAATGTCATCGCAGGATCGCTGACTGATGCTATCGGTACGCGCGACGTGTGGACCTTCACGCGTGATATTCGCAGTTCGGATCCCAACTGGAAGCTCAGCGAAACCGACGAAGTCGCATGACGTTGCGTCTTTCGGGGCTGGCGCTGCTTGCGGCGCTAGCCCTTACCGCATGTGCGGGGAGCGTTATCCCGCCGTCTTCCGTCGGCACTCATTCGGGGCGCCCTGTCGGAGAAGGGGCCGCGCGTCCGGTTCCATCGACTCCACGCCCGACTTTGCCTGCCGCGTCGTCAGCTCCGACCGCAAGCACCGATGGTGCAAACGCCCGTTCTCTGAGCCTCACCCGCGGCCCCGCGATCGCGGGGCTTCTGCCCTCGGGTGAGCGGTCCCGCCTAGCTTTGCAGGCTTTCCGCATTTCCTGTCCCAGCCTTATGCGCCGCTCGGACCAGAGCGGTCTCACCGCCGGGGCGGATTGGAACAACGCCTGTGCCGCCGCGTCAAGCTGGCCCGAGGCATCGGCGAGCGAATTCTTCTCGCGCTATTTCGAGGCGGTGCAGGTCGGCGACGGCAAGGCGTTTGTCACTGGCTATTATGAGCCGGAAATCGCGGGCGCGCGGAGCCAGCAGCCAGGTTACGCCGTCCCGATATATCGCCGCCCAACCGACCTCATCGACGTCAATCTCGGCCAGTTCGCCGACAGCCTGAAGGGCAAGACGATCCGCGGCAAGGTGCAGGGGACGAATTTCGTGCCCTATGACGAGCGGGCGCAGATCGTCGGGGGATCGCTGGCGGGACGTGGCCTGGAACTGGCTTGGGCCGCCGATCCGATCGAATTCTTCTTCCTGCAAGTCCAGGGCAGTGGACGCTTGCGGCTGCCCGATGGCGGCGTCATGCGCATCGGTTACGATGGTCAGAATGGGCGCGACTATACCGGCATCGGCAAGCTGATGAAAGATCGCGGCTTGATCCAGGCCGGGTCGATGCAGGACATCATGCAGTATTTGCGCGCGCACCCGGCAGAGGGCGCGGCGATCATGAACGAGAATAAGAGCTTCGTTTTCTTTCGCGAACTCACCGGCGCGGGACCGCTTGGCGCGCTGGGCGTTGCGGTGACGCCAGAGGCCACCGTCGCCGCCGATCCCAAATTTATCCCCATGGGCGCGCCCGTTCTCCTTTCGCTCGACCGTGCCGAACCCAACGGCATTTGGATCGCGCAGGATACCGGCGGCGCGATCAAGGGTGCGAACCGCTTCGACAGTTTCTGGGGCGCGGGCGACCGGGCGCGGGCGATAGCGGGCGGTATGTCGGCGCGGGGCAGCGCGCTCATCCTGCTGCCTATCGGGACCGCCGCTCGCCTCGGCCTGCCCTGATCGCACGGCCATGGCGCGGCAGCAACTTTCGGAGGAGGAGCGCGCGCTTTGGGCGGCGCTGGCCCGCACCGTTCGCCCGCTTCGCAAGAGTGCGCCGCTGAAACTTCCACCGCCGCCCGTCGAAGCGCCTCCGCCTACATTGCCGCCCAAGCCCGCTAAGAAGCTGAAGCAGGCAGTCCCGCCGCCGCCTTCATCGCCACCGCCGCGCGCGCCTGCCACCCTGCTCGACACCGGCTGGGAAAAGCGCATCCGTGGCGGCACATTGACCCCCGATGTCAGCATCGACCTTCACGGCCATACGCTGGCCGCAGCGCATGCTCGCCTGAACCACGCGATTCAGGCAGCGCTGGCGCAGGATGCGCGCGTGATGCTGGTCGTGACCGGCAAGCCCCCGCGCGGAAGCATCCATAAAGGCGAGGGTTCCCGGCGCGGCGCGATCCGGGGGGAGATCGGCCACTGGCTCGAAACCATGCCTTATGCCGACCGCATCGCCAGCGTCCGCATCGCGCATCCGCGCCATGGCGGCGATGGCGCGCTCTACATCATCCTGCGCAAGCGCAAATAATCAGCCGCGCAAGGCCCGCTCGACGATCAGGGCATAGATGCGCTGCAAGTCGTGGAGGTCCTGCACCGCCACCGCCTCGTCCAGCTTGTGCATCGTCGCGTTGGTCAGGCCGAACTCGACCACCGGACAGAGCCGCGACAGAAAACGGGCATCGGATGTGCCGCCGGTGGTCGATAATTCGGTGTCCAGTCCGGTCACGTCGCGAATCGCTCCTGCGACCAGATCGCTGAATGCGCCCGGTTCCGTCAGGAAAGGCTCGCCGCTGATCTTCGCCTCGACCGTGCCGCCGTCCACCGCCGCGATGGTGCGGATGCGCTCGACGAGCGATGCGCCGCTATGCCGGTCGTTGAAACGGATCGATATGCGCGCCGTGGCAAGGCCGGGAATGACATTATGCGCAGCGTTGCCGACCTCCAGATCGGTGATCTCGATATTGCTCGGCTGGAACCAGTCGGTGCCTTCGTCCAGTATCTCCGCTTCGATCGTGGAGAGGATGCGGACCAGCTTCGAGATCGGGTTGTCGGCCAGATGCGGATAGGCGACATGTCCCTGCACACCGCGCACGCTGATCCACATGTTGACCGATCCGCGCCGCCCGATCTTGACCACATCGCCCAGACGCGCGGACGATGTCGGCTCACCCACCAAGCAGAGATCAGGCCGCATCTCCCGCGCCGCCATCCGGTCCATCAACGCCAGCGTGCCATAGACGGCCGGGCCTTCCTCATCGCCTGTGATGATGAGGCTGATCGTGCCGGGCAGATCGTCGGGCAGGTCACCCAACGCAGCGACGAAGGCGGCGATCGACCCCTTCATATCGACGGCGCCGCGTCCGTAAAGCAAATCGCCACGAATCTCGGGCGCAAACGGATCGCTGGTCCAGCCCGGACCCGGCGGTACGACATCCAGATGCCCGGCAAAGGCGAAGTGCGGCCCTTTGCCGGTCGTGCGCCAGGCGAGCAGGTTCTCGACCGGACCGTCCGGCGCTTCCCCCACGGTGAAACGATCGACCGTAAAGCCAAGCAGCCGCAGCATCGCTTCCATCGCATCGAACACAGCTCCGGTCGCGGGCGTGACGGAGGGGCAGGCGATCAGGCACCGCGCGAGTGCGACGGCATCGCCGCTGTCGGATGAAAAGCTCATGGCAGCGGGTTAGCGAAAGCCGGGCAGCTTGACCAGTCGCGGGGGGAAGGGTCTATGTACCGTCTTTGCGTGTAGCCGGAACAGGGGGCAAAATCGTGACGACATGGGATCGCCGGTCTCTGGTTGCGGGGGCGGGTGCGCTGTTGATGGCGGCGCGATCGCCGACGGGGCGCAAGGCCATGCCCTCTCCAACGCCCGTCAAGCCGCCTCGCCTGCGTCCCGGCGACACGGTGGGCCTGATCGAGCCGGCGGGCTTTGTCGATGATGCGTTCGATTTGGAGGATGTGAAGCGCACGATCGTCGCGATGGGCCTCGTCCCCAGGGCCGCTCCGCACTTGGCCGACCGCTTCGGCTATCTGGCGGGTGCTGACAAGGATCGGGCTTCGGACATCAACACGCTCCATGCCGACCCGGAGGTCAAGGCGCTGTTCGCGGTCAGGGGCGGGTGGGGCTGCGCGCGCGTCCTGCCCTATCTCGACTGGGGGACGATCCGCGCGAGTCCCAAGCTGCTGATCGGCTTCTCCGACATCACGGCCTTGCATCTTGCCTATGCAGCGAAGGCGGGCTTCACCACCATACATGGCCCCGTCGCGTCGAGCGGATGGAACCGCTTCTCATGGGATTATTTTCGCGCCGTCGCCTTTGATGGGGCGATGCCGACCTTCGCCAACCCGCAGGGGCATGAGGATCGGCTGGTGCAGCGCATCGGCACGATCCGTACCTATGGCAAGGGAAAAGCGAGCGGACGGCTGATCGGCGGCAATCTCACGGTCCTGTCCGCCCTGATGGGAACGTCGTGGCTACCCGACTTTACCGGCGCGATCCTGTTCCTGGAGGATGTCGGCGAGGAGCCGTACCGCATCGACCGGATGCTGACGCAACTGGCGCTGGGCGGCGTGCTGGCCAAGGTCGCGGGCGTCGTGTTCGGCCAATGCACCGACTGCGGGCCGTCCGGGCAGAGCTATGGCGGATTCACCGTATCCGAGGTGATCGACCAGCATCTCTCGCCGCTCGGCGTCCCCGTCTATCAAGGCGCGCAGTTCGGCCATGTCGCCAGTCAGTTCAGCCTGCCCGTCGGCATCCGCGCGGAGATGGACGCCGATGCTGGCACGATCCGCCTGTTGGAGCCAGCAGTCGCTTAAGGCTTTGCCGCCCAGCGGATCGCGTTGGTCAGGATGCGGCGATAGTTGGGATCATCATAAGCCTGTGGGTCATGCCCCAGCGCAGAATAGACGACATGGCCCTTCGCCTTGGGGTTCGTCCAGATTACGGGATGGCTTGGTCCCATCGCGATCTTGCCCGGCTTGTAGCTTGCCTCATCAATGCTCACGAGGACGGTCATGCCCGCCTGCGCCGGATCGCCCGAAAAGCTGTACCATTCGTCAC
>CAJYHD010000705.1 GCA_913773715.1 uncultured Sphingobium sp. | reverse complement strand
CGCGGCCGAACGCAGACGCACTCTTGCCGAGAACGAACGGGGCGCGGGTCATGCTTTCCACCCCACCAGCCAAGGCCAGAGCCATCTCGCCTGTGCCGATCGCTCGCGCAGCGGCGCCAACCGCTTCCAGCCCCGAGGCGCAGAGCCGGTTCAGCGTAACGCCCGGCACCTGACTGGGAACCCCGGCGAGGAGCAGGCTCATGCGCGCAACATTGCGGTTGTCTTCCCCTGACTGGTTGGCGCAACCATAGAAGACTTCCTCGATCGCGGCCGGATCAAGCCCCGGATTGCGGGCAAGCAAGGCCTTGATCGGAACGGCACCAAGGTCATCCGGGCGAATACCGGCAAGAGCACCACCGTAACGACCTATCGGGGTGCGGATGGCGTCGCAGATGAAGGCGTCAATCATGTCTTGGCTGTCCAGTGTTCTAAAGCATTCACAAAAGCGGCTTGTGCTACTTTGGAATCTGGTTGAACGGCACGCCCTTGTCCGGCCTGTGATCCTGGGGAAGGTCCAGAATGCGTTCGGCGATCGTGTTGAGCAACATCTCGTCCGACCCACCCGCCTGCCGCGCGGTAGGCACCGTCAACCAGCTGCCAACCCAGTCATTCGACCTGACGCCCCGATTCCATACCATTCCTGACGTGCCCCTTGCATCGAGCACGAATTCCGACAACCGCTGCCTTGCGCGGGCCGCAACAAGCTTGTTGATCGCGCCTTCCTGCCCAGGCTCGATGCCCAGGCCGAGCATCAGCTGGCCACGCGCCTGAATGGCACGAAGCCCGTTTTGCAGAGCATAGTTGCGGGCCACACGTTCCCGTACGCGCCCATCGTCAAGCAGTGAAACGCCATTCGCGTCGGGCTCGGCACTTTCCGCGACGAACAAGTCCAGTGCAGGGCCAAATCCAGCAGGATCCGATGCGTGATGCCGTTCGATCACCAGAGTTTCAATGGCGACCTTGAAACCGTCGCCGATCCGGCCGAGCCGCTGGGAGTCAGGCACCCTAACGTTGTCGAAGAAAACCTCGTTGACGTGATGCGAACCATCCGCAAGCTTGATCGGCCGCACGGTGACTCCGGCGCTGCGCATATCCACCCAAAAATAGGTTAGCCCCTTATGCTTCGCCACGGTCGGGTCGCTGCGGGCGACGATGATGCCGTAATCCGAATATTGTGCATAGCTGGTCCACAGCTTCTGGCCATCGAGATGCCACTCGCCGGTCGCCTCGTCGAATGACGCCCGCATGCGCAGACCGGCAAGATCCGAACCTCCCGACGGTTCGGAAAAAAGCTGGCACCAGATCTCTTCGCCGCGCAGCGCAGCTTTCGCACGGTCCAGTACCCACTCCCCGGTGAGGTATCGCAAGACGATTGGCACGGGCATACCTAGGCTGACCGCAAAGTAGCCCGTCGGGAAGCCAAAGCGCATTTCCTCTTCTTCGAAGGCCACCTTCTCCAACGGCCCAAGCCCTTGTCCGCCATGCTCCTTGGGCCAATTGATCCCGGAATACCCGGCATCGTATTTAAGCGCCATCCAGGCACGACCCAGCGCCAGGTCTTCATCTTCGCTCAGCCCACGACGAGCTTCCTCGCCATAGCGGGGTGCATGCGATTCCAGCCAGGCGCGCGCCGTGGCGCGATAGTGTTCGATATTGGTCTCAGTTGGCACGACGTAGCTCCCCGACGAGGTCATCTTCCCAGAACATGCTGTTACCGAACTCAAGGGCCAGCGTTCGCGCGCGGCGCTGGTGAAGGTGGAGGTCTGCCTCCCACGTTCCGCCCAAGCCCCCGAACACCTGCATGGCGTCGCGTGCCGCCATGTCGTAGGCGTCGATAGCCGAAATCCGCGCCGCCGCCGCAAATCTGGTAAAGTGCGGATCGTCGGCATGGTGCGCGGCATACTGGCAATTGCCGCGGGCCAGTTCGATCGCGGTATAATTCTCCGCGAGCCGGTGCTTGATCGACTGGAATGCTGCAAGTGGTTGCCCGAATGCGCGCCGCTCCACCGCATAGCTACGCGCCCAGGAAAGCACCTCTTCGGCTCCGCCAACTTGTTCATGGGCGATGACCACGGCGAGCAGGCGGAGAATGGTCTTCGCCGCGTCGTGGCCGTGTCCGGTAAGCAATTCGGCCGGGGCTCCGTTGAAGGAGAGGTCAGCCGCGACCCGGCTGTTATCGAACGTCGGCAGGATACGGCGCTCGGTTTCTGCTCCATTCAGGTCGGCCAGCACGAGGACCGGGCCCTCGGCTGAGGCCGCGAGGATCACACCGACATCGCCGGCTGCTCCACCGGGCGCCGCCTGCTTGGTGCCGGTGAGGCGACCGTTGTCGAAACGCACGGCCGGAACGTCTGGCAGCATGGCCCTGCCTTCGCTGAAGCAGATAACCCCCTTTGCTTCGCCAGCGGCCAAGCTCGGCAGCCAGGCGGCCTGCTGAGCCTCGCTCCCGAAACGCTTCAACGCTTCGACCACGCCGTAACCCGTCGTCAGGAACGGCGCGCCACAGGCTGCCTTCCCGCAGGCCAGCGCTACGATACCCTGCTCCGACAGGCCGAGCCCTAAACCGCCAAATTCCTCGGGCACAGCGATCGCGGTCCAGCCCTGCTCCACGCAGAGTTGCCAGAACCCTTCGTCGTACTGGCCTGTCTGTTCCAGAAGCTCTTTGAGTGCCGGGCCGGAAAACCCGGCCTTGAGGATGCGTTCGCACTCATCTGCAATCTGGCGTTGCGCGTCGTCGTAAATCAGAGCCACTGCCCACTCCCAATATATCTGCAAACGCGACCGCCGCCGCTCGCACCTCAGCCGACATCCAAGAAAATTGACGCAATTGTCAATATATTTGACGCCGTCAAGCTACATTCCCCGGAAGTCGGGCGGTCGGCGCTCACCAAAGGCGGTCACGCCCTCCCGATAGTCGTCAGAGCGCATCAAGAGCGGCTGCATCGCGGCTTCATTTTCCAAAAAGCTGCAAAAGTCAGTGCTGGCTGCCAGTTCGTATTGGCGCTTGGCCATCTCCAGGGCGAGACCTGGTCCCCGTGCAAAGCCGCGCGCCATTGCGACGGCGCGGTCCAGCACCGACCCGTCCCTCACGACTTCAAGCACGAGGTTAAGCGCGAGCGCTTCCTCGGCCCCGACGAAACGCCCCGAGTAAGTGATCTCTTTCGCGCGCATGGATCCGACAATGCGCGGGAGCAGCCACACGGCGCCACCATCCGGAGCCAGAGCTGTCTTGTTGAAGATTTGCGAAAACCGCGCAGTCGGATCGGCAACGACGAGGTCGCACGACAGCGCATAGCTCCAGCCCACCCCCATGCAAACGCCCGATACAGCGGCAATGGTAGGCTTCTTCAAGGTATAGATGGCCCGGCTTATGCGGTGCAGACGTTGCATGCGATCGAGTGTGGCGCGCACGCTGCGACTGCCGAATTCGCCGACGTCCATCCCTGAACAGAAGTCCCCCCCGGCACCGGCAAGAACCACGGCTCGCACGTCATCGTTTTCCCGAAAACCTTCAAACGCCTCCCAGAGCTGGACGCGCATGTCCATCGTGATGGCGTTCTTCTTTTCGGGTCGGGCCAGCGTGACGACGGCTACCCCTTCACTGATTTCAACTTCTACCGACATCTTGTCTCCCAGGGTAAATGTTCATCCTTGCGACACCGGCTAGTCATCTCGCCATTCGCGCACGCCGGAACCGGTCAGGCAGCTGCCTTGCGATTCCTTACCAGTCGGCCGGGCAACGCTCCCGTTGCTTCGCCGTCTCGATATGAAACGATGCCGTTGATGATGGTCGCACTGTAGCCGTCAGCACGTTGCACCAGCCGCTTCCCACCTGCCGGCAGGTCAAACCGCAATTCTGGCGCGTGAAGTTTCAGCCGCTCGTAGTCGATCACGTTGATATCCGCGCGTAGCCCTTCGGCGATG
>CAJYHD010000704.1 GCA_913773715.1 uncultured Sphingobium sp. | reverse complement strand
AATGCGTCGTGCCCAAGCTGGCTGCCGAAGATGCGGAGGGGCGGGCGCTCAGGCGCATCCTCGTTCTCTATTCGGCGATCACGCCAGATGTGACCAAGTTGATCCCTGAGGCGATCATCGCCGCCGTAGTCGAGTCCCAGCCCGACCACCATGCAGGCTCGGCCGTCGCGTCTCGTATCCTCCGACCTGCCCTGGCGTCCGTGCGCGGCGACGATGCGGAGCGCTGGGGTCTGACGGAGGCGGATGTGTCCCGCGCGCTGCGCCTCGCGCCGCCGAATGTCCGGCGCGGCGTGCTCGATGTTCTCGTCCGATGGCTCCACAATGACGAAGCCGGCGTCGAGGAGGCTTGGGACAAGATGGTGGCGCCCTTCTTTGATCGCGTCTGGCCGAAGGAACGGCGGTTCCTCGACGAAGCCAACAACCAGCACCTCATTTCGATCGCAGTCGGCGCGGGAGGCCGCTTCCCGACCGCGCTTGAGGCGCTGCGGCCTTATATCGTGCCCTATGCGCGCGAGCGCGCGCACCTCGTCTCGGTGAAGCAGAGCCAGGCGCCGGAAAATTTCCCGAACGAACTACTCGATCTCTTGTGGAGGGCCTTCGGCAGAGCAGGCGCCACAAGCTACGACATGCCGGAGGTTCTGGACCGACTGATCAAGGCACTGCCCCCGCTTGAGGTCGATCGTCGTCTCCAGTCGCTCGAACAGCGCACGGTTCGCTTTCGATGAAAGTTCCGGATAGAGAAAGGTGTAGATATACTGCGGCCGGTCGGGGGCAGTTGCCGCTCGCGGTGCAATCCAAGTCGGCTGTTGTCGAACTTCCTCCATCACCGGCCTGTCCAGAACGTTTAACATTGAGGCCATTCAGAACCTCACTGACTGAAGTCGGCTAATGGCAAATCCTGCCGTCTGAGGGGTGACGTGGGAACGGCAAGAATGTCCCAAACCTCGCCGTTTCCATCGAGCTTGCTTGGAGCGCGGGAGTCGTTCGTGTACAAATGGATGATTGGCAAAATTCATTAGCCGGGAAGAAGGGGGCTGAAAGATCACCTGTGCGTCGTTCTTGTCACTGGCGATTCAGTCATTATTCATGCCGGTCAATCTTCCCGGGCGCCAAGCATACTGGCTACATGATTTAGAGTGCCTCTGGTTTTCCGAAGATTAGACGGGTGTTGCGAAGCGACGTTACCCATGTATCGTCCTTTTCACGCTCAAATGCAGCGCGGATACGGCGCAGCTTGGACTTTGCGACTGCCATGACTGCCTGTTCGAGTTCGGCGTCAAAGGCATCATCCGCAAGAAGGTTTTCAACATCTTCGAGGAAGTCGTCGATCAGCCGTAGCTGCTCAAGTTCAACATCTCGAGGCATCAAGGTAGGCTCCTGTTCGTCGTAGCGTTGGCCAGCACACGTTTCAGTTGCCTGCGGCGCGACGCGAGTTCGGTTGCATCGACCTGCAACCGCCGTTGAAGCTCAGCACCCTTTGCCCCATCCAGCACTGCCTCGATCAACGCAACGAGGCGGGGGTCGCGTTCAATCGCCTCGCGGATCGCGGTGATCGTGCGACGATAATATATGGCGTCATGGCCGACCTGCTCCGGCGAGGGAGCGGGTGACGCCAGATCGATGCCACCTTCACCGAATGTGCCGATCAGAACGGGGCGGTGGCCGGCCACATCAGCTTCACGCTCAGCGGAAGTCAGGCTGCGCATAATACCGACGAGGAAGTCGGTGACGTTCCAGCTGCGCTGGCATTTGCGCCGCCCGTCGAGCGCCCGGATGAATGCCTCCTGGCGCAGGTCTGCGGCGAGGATATGCCGGTCGTGCGCCAGATAGCGAGACGAGGCGACAAGCCGCTGCCGGTCGGCGTTGGAAAGCGTGCCTAGCATCACCCCGATCTCGCCCGGCGTATAGTGACTGTCGGCGGCACGATCCTCGGCAGTTGAAGGAAGGCTGGGCAAAATGGGGATGCCTCTCAATCATAAAAGCGGACCTGCCGGCATATTCGGACAGGGAGGATGAAAAAATTGCTGCGGTTGTCCGAATTTTCTTAGTCGTCCGCTTTATGGATTGAGGGGTGCTGTTCGTCCTCGTTCGCCGAAGAGCCTCAGCAGCCGGCCCTCATCTTTTTATGAGCGGCAGACTGTCCCGCCATGCTGCCTCGCCGAATTATGCGTAATTTCGTCAGCGAGTTACGCCCAACAGCTTTAAAGCCGCACTTCGGCGCTTGAGATTGTTAACCCGCCCGGCGTAGAGATGGACTGTTCGCCAGCAGGCGGACCGAGGCGTGAGAACCTCGCAGATAGTAGCCGTATGCCCGGCCCGAATTCCATTCGGCCGGGGAGCGGGCGTGTATGTCCAGGGCGTCTTCGGAGGCCTAAAGACGCTCGCGCCTGTTCTATCTGCAGGTTCTCAATCCCCGGCTTTCGGGCCGGCACCGCCTCGTTTTCACATGGGGCGGTGCCGCCGGCTGGGATCAGCCTGCCGGCACCGACGCGAACGGGGGTTCGGGCGTGGGTGCATACTACGGTTGCCGCGAGAGGCGGCTTGCCATCATCAGGAATTCGACGGCGGTTGCGATCGCCATGATGGTCAGCGCCTGTGGCGGCGGCGGGGGTGTCAATTCCCCGGGAACGACGCCGGTCGTCACCCCGACGCCTAGCCCGACGCCCAGTCCGACGCCAGCGCCAACCCCGGCTCCGACGCCCACTCCTTCGCCTGCGCCGACCGCCGAGGATGCGAAGAGCGCGGCTGCCATCGGCATGAAGGCCGACTACGCCTACGCGCGGGGCATCACGGGCAAGGGCGTGACGATCGCGATCGTCGACACCGGCATCGACCGTGACGGCCCGGAGTTCGCGGGCCGCATCTCGGCCGACAGTACCGCCTTCGACCAGAAGGTCGCCCGCTGCGCGACCTGCCCGGGCGAGACGATCCGGTTTGAGCTCGACGACAAGGACGGCCACGGCAGCAAGACCGCCGCCGTTGCAGCAGGCGCGCGCGATGGGAACGGCATGCACGGCGTGGCCTACGACGCCACCATCCTGGCGCTGAAGATCAGCGGTCCGAACCTCGACGGCGTCTCCGCGGGTTCGACCGACCCGATACCCGAATCGGATGCGCCGAACGTCGCGCTGATCGCTCCGGCGATCAGGTACGCGGTCGACAAGGGCGCCTTCGTGGTCTCCATGAGCATCAACGGCTCGGGTGGCGGCGAGCAGATGGCCGCTGATCTGAAGTCGGCGATGGATCTGGTTCGCGGCGGCAACCGGTTGTTCGTCGAGTCGGTGACGAACAACGTCGGCGAGGACAGCTTCTCGGGCAAGGTCGCGGAGAACATCGTCGGCAAGGACCTGTCGAACAAGGACTGGTTCCTGTTCGGCATCCGCGTCGATGCGAACCTGCAGCCACCCAGCGGCAACGGCACGCCCGGCGCATTGGCGGACCGCACCCTGTCGGTCGTCGCGAGCAACGTCGCCACCGTGGACCAGAACGGCCAGCAGGTCTTCGTGACGGGCAACAGCTTCGCGGCACCTGGGATAGCGGGGGCCGCGGCTCTGCTGAAGCAGTACTGGCCTCAGCTCGGCGGCAAGGAGATCAGCCGCATCATGCTCGACACCGCGACCGACCTCGGCGCGCCCGGGGTCGATCAGGTCTACGGCGTCGGACTGCTGAACGTCGAGAAGGCGATGCAGGCGCAGGCACCGGCAATGTCGTTCGCCGCTGCACGGACGGTGCTGGCGCGCTATTCGTCGCTGGTCGTGTCCGCGCCGTTCGGCGGTGCGGCGGGAGCGGCTGACCTCGGCTCGCGTACGTCGACCATGACCGTGTTCGACCGCTACGGCCGGGACTACCTGATGACGGCGCCCAGCAGCATCCGGGCGCGGTCCTCCGGCCTGCTCGCGGGATGGCTCGCCGCATCCGCATCTCCCTATCCCCTTCGGTCCTCGTCGTGGTCGGACGCGAGACTGGGCATCGCGACGACGACGACGACAGGACCCTGGCAGGCCGCTGCGTCCGGCCGACCGGCGATGGTGACGTTCTCGCCGGCTGCAGGTCAGACGGTCACGCTGGGCGCGAACGTCGCCGTGGGTCCGGGTGGCAGCTCCTCCCTCGCCGGTTCGTATCTGCGCGG
>CAJYHD010000703.1 GCA_913773715.1 uncultured Sphingobium sp. | reverse complement strand
TGCAGGTGACGTTGCGCTCGTGCGGGTAGTGGAGGCGGAAGGCCTGGGTGATGTCTCGCGCGGCTTCGTCGCCCGCCGCAGCTGGGGCAGCAAAACACTCCCGCGTGATGCGATACATGCGCGCATGCTCCAGACCTGATGGAATACTTATCCGCAAACAAGCGCGAGAGGGAAGCCGCACGATTGACGAGGTGCGCGCTGGTTGATTCAAGGCTGCTTTTTGGAGGCAGGCTTGAGCCAGGGCGATCTCACCGAGGCGGAATGGCGCATCCTGAAGGATCTGCTGCCGATCAAGTCTAAGAACCGGAGCCGAGGCAGCCCTAGGGCGGCGGCCGCGCAAAGAGCTCAAGGATCGCCTGGCGGATCGCTGGCATACTGGGTTGCGGCGGCGGTCCCCCGGTTCTTTTTACGTCCCGCTGCCTTGAGGCGGCGAGACTGAAGGAAGAGGTAGGCCATTATCGACATTAGCGCGTGTCGGTGCAGGCCGGTCCTTGATCGATCCTCGGAGTGGTTCAAGCCAAGCGCCTCCTTCATTTGCTGGTTAGCCTACCCGCAGACCCATTGAGCCTTGATAACGCCGGCAAGTGTCTAGATCGGTGTTTTGGCCGCACGGTTTCATAGATCGTTATGCGCTTTCCAATTGAGCATTGCTCGACCACTGGCAGGATCTCTCCACCGGGTAGATGCTGGTTTCCCATGTCGCGGATACGCTGAGTGGGCCTGTGGGCAACGCGGACACGCAGAGCCGCAAAGCGTGCGATTTGCGGTCCCTTCCGTACCTTGCCAGGTCACCGTATTCCATGGCTGCCCGGCTAGCGTCTTCTCTGCAGCGAGCGACCTCATGTCAGGTATGTGGTGTCGGCGGGGACGGCCGTGCCCCTGGACTGGAAATTCGTCGTAACGTAGGCCCGGTATACCTTCTACCGGCCGGGTATACCGACCGCCCGTGACAAGCCGCGCTCGCTCAGCGCCTGGCGGAACGAGCCACTCCAAGCCGTATCCGGCATCCGCCAGGACACACCCAAAACGCACGCCTGCAGCCTTGATCCTGTCGATCTCCTCAATGGCGATCTAGGGCTTCGGTATTCCTATTGGAATCGGTGTACTTTGCTTTCATTCCAGTCTGCCAGCAGATTGTCTACATAACTCGAAACTATGTCTTCAAGGATTGACGCGGCGTCGGTGCGCAGCCTCATCCCTTGCTCAGAGCGTCCTGAGCCAGGTCGTGAGGCGTCGTTCGGCGTTGTTTTCTTCCGCCGCCTCTGCCGCCCAGTTTCGATTTGCCATGCGGCGGGCTTCACCGGGGCTCATGCCGAATTGAGCGCGAAATGCGCGGGCGAACGATGATTCGTTGGGAAAGCCGTACTGGAACGCGATGTCGAACAGGCGCGAGCCTTTGGCATCTATGGACGACAACGCGACGGCAGCGCGGATCAGCCGACTACGGCGTATATATTGCGAGACTCCGCCGAGCGGCTCGAACAAGCGGTACAACGATGCCCGCGACATGTTGCAAGCGCGTGCTACCGCGTCGGGCGTGAGGCCAACCTCGGTGAGGTGGCGTTCTATATAGAGGCTGGCGCTGCGGAATGGCGATGATCGCCCGGTCGGCTTGGCGCCATCACAAGCCTGCCCCTGCCGGACCAGCGCGGCGACCAGCGAAACCGTTGCGCTCGCGGCTTCCGAGGCGTCATGTAACGAAAGCTTGGGGATACGGCTTTCCAAAGCCAAAAGGAAGTCGGCCACCACTTGGGTAGTCGGCATCGCTCCCGGTAATACACGGCCGTGCAACGCCGCAACATCGACCAGCGCCGCCTCGAAATAGCTGCGCGGAACCATCACCGACAGGTTGTGGAACGCCGTTGCGCGCGTGCTGAGTGTCGACGTCATATCGAAGAAGCAGATGTCGCCGGGCTCGACACGGATTGTTCGGCCCCCAGCCTCACCCACGAACGAGCCCTCGAGATATAGCTGGACCAGAACGTGATCGATGCCGCTGATCGCGACGAGCCGTGATGACCGCTCAAAGGTCATCGCGGTCGCGCTGAAGGAGCCCAGCATCACTTTTCCGAGGTGCCAGGCCATGGCACGGCAGCGGAAATCGTCGATCGACGCATCGTCCGCAGGGCGGCAGTCGAACACTGTGTGTATCGCCGCCCGGAAGGTATCCAGAGCCGCGGCGGGGCCGAGCCGATCTGAACCAATTTCGACGCAAGGCGCCGAATCATCGGCCTTTGAAGCAGCATGCATGAGCGGCAGAATGTCCGTTTAAGCAGGAAGTTGCCTTGCCGTATGGCAAAGCAACAGACCGCGCAATCTGTCTCCATTTTCGCGCATGGCGTGCCAGAAAGCGTCCGCCCCGTTGACGCTTTTGGCAAACGTTCTAGCGGCCAGCCTGTACGTCGCGACCGGGCACAGATGCCGGAACGCGCAAGGGGGGATGCCGATCATGAGTACAGCCAAAGCCATCCGAGCGACCATGCCCTCGCGCCTCGTGGAGGCTCGTCAAAGGCGCGCCGTTCTGCTGCGCTCGGCGGCGACTATCGCGGTAGTGCTGGGTTTCACCCTGCCGGATGCCGCTATGGCGGCGCCGGACGCCTGCGGCCCGGCCGACGCGAGCGGCCACGTCATCTGTACACCGACGGGAAACCCCTTCGCCGACGGCATCCAGTATGTCGCACCGATG
>CAJYHD010000702.1 GCA_913773715.1 uncultured Sphingobium sp. | reverse complement strand
GTGCGCGCGTTGCACAGCCTCCGCCGGATCAAGGCGCTCGGCGTCAGCGTCGCAATCGACGATTTCGGCACCGGCTATTCCTCGCTCGACACGCTCCATTCCTTCCCCTTCGACAAGATCAAGATCGACAAGTCGTTCCTGCTCCAGTCGGGTGAGAGCGAGCAGGCGCGCGCCATCATCCGCGCCGTCCTGGCCTTGGGAAAGAGCCTCAAGGTGCCGGTCCTCGCCGAAGGCGTTGAGACGCGCGAGCAGTTCGACCTGCTCCGCCTGGAGGGATGCGAGGAAGGGCAGGGCTATTATTTCGGACGTCCCGCCGCCATGCACGCGCCAAGCTTGACCGCCGCAAACTGATTCGCGTCAGCCGCTTTGCGGGCCGGAGCAATGGGGCGGGTCGACATTGGTAGGCGGGTCCTTGCTGACAAAGTCGCGCGTGAGGAACATAAACGCCAGCAGAGGCATGACTATGCGTAACGAACCATCCCAATCAGAAATATTTACTATTCTATAATGTCGTAATTAGCCTATTTTCCGGCGGCGTTACGATGATAAGGGAGCGTCGACGGGGCGCCGGGGGGCGGCTTTCGTAACGTTAAGGTTCACCGGGGGGCGAACTATGAACCGTGGCGATCTTTACGATGCGATCCATGACGAGGCGGCGTTCGCACAATTGCCGGCGATGATCGCGAAATTGTCCGGCGGGCGATCCACGACACTCTATCGCTTCGACAAAAGCTGGCAGCTGACCGACCTGCGCTATTCCTATTTCTCCGAGGAAATGATCACGCAGATATTGTCCGATCCGCAGCGCAGCCTGGACACCTGGGGCAATGCGGGTTTTGCGACGGGCATCGTCGGTCGGGCACTCGCGCTCGACGAGATATTGCCGCAGGAGCAGTATCGCAACTCCCTGTTCTTCAATGAAATCGTGCGGCCGATGGGTGACGACACCGGCCATTGCATGGGCATCGTCCATCATTTGGAAGGTGCGACGCTCTGCACGGCGATCCAACGGCCATTCGGTGCCGGCGCCTACACCGACGAAGAGACGGCGGAACTCGACAGTCTGATCGTGGACCTGCAACGTATATATTTGAGCCGAAGCCTGATCGGGGATCAGGAGCGCAAGATACAAGGGCTCAGCGCGCTATTGGACGCGGGCGAAGAAGGCCTGTTACTGGTCGGCTCCAAACTGAGCCTGATCGAAGCGACCCCACAAGCCAAGGCGACGCTAGAGGTTAGTGGGCTTGCCAGTTTGAGCGGGGGCAGGGTGCGCTTTGCCGACTTCCATCTCGAACGGCGAATGCGGCAAGCGGTCGAGGATACGCTGCACCGACGCGCGACGGCGCAGGTCACGTTTGCGTGGGAGGACCCGGCGAGTGGCCGGGTGATACGCCTGCTCGTACTGCCGATGGCGGATGGGCAGCAGACGGGTTGCGTCATCCGCGTCCGTCGCGAAAATGATGGTGCTGCCCATGCCGGACTATGGCTCGCAAGCCATTATGGCCTGACGGCGGCCGAAGTGCAGGTTGCAGCAGCGTTGGCGGCGGGTTACGCCCCGGACGAAATCAGTGTCGAGCGCGGCGTGAGCCTCAACACCGTGCGGTCGCAGGTTCGGCAGCTCCTGCAAAAAACCGGATGCGAGACGGTTACCAAGCTTGTCGTCCTGATCCACAACCTGCCCTGACAAGTCGAGAGCGCATCTTCGCTTATCGCACGGACCTTCCGATCGCGGCCATCGTATCGAATGCTACCTGACGTCCGGCAGCAACCGGACCGTTCTCTCGCGGCGTTGCCCGAACGAATCCATTGGATCCCGCGACATACGGCATCAGGCCTTGCCGTGCCTCGCCATCGCTGGTCGCCATTGCCACGATCGACCCGGATTTGATGTCGCGCACGACGATCTTGAACTGCTCCGCGTCCGCCCCGTCGTCGAGCGGAGTGACCTCCACTGTCCAGTCGGCGCGTTCGAGCAGTGCTTTCATTTCAATGGCCTGCGCATTGGTGATATCCCCGCCGATCGCGGCCGCGCGCATGACGCTCGTTCGATCGACCAGTCGAACGCCCGCATCGATGAAGGCCTGCATGAAGCCGCGCTCCATGTCGAAATCAATTGCTTCGCCGTAGCGTGCGGCGCGGCGCCCGGTATCGAGGCGGTTGCTGGTGGACCGGATCTGTCCATCGACGCTGGTGTCGCTGCGCCCGTCCGACCGGCTGCGCGTACCCCAGCGCGTGTCATGCTCGCTTGTATTGGACGAGGCAGAGCCGGACGAATGCGCGGAAAATTCCGTCACTTCCTCGCGCCCGGTTTCCAGATCGTCTGTCAGCAAGCGGTTCCAAAGGATCGCGATGCGCGGCGCACGGGCGCGGGCATAGACGGACGCGAACGCTGCGGTAGGATCGGTGCGTGGTGCGCGCGGCGGCGCGTCGAGCGTCATCGGCTGCCCCATGCGATCGCTCGCGACCTCAGATGCCATGGCTGGCCGCCCACCGCGCATAGGCGCATCCTGCGCCATGGCGGCAAAGCTGACGGCGATGCCGAACGTGCCGGTCAGTATAACAGCCGCCTTCATTGATCGGCCCGCAATTCGACCAGATAATATTTCACGCCCTTGGGGCTGATCGACCGCTCCTGATAGACGCTGGTGGACAGTGGCGACAGATAGACGGGCTTCCAGGTCGAAGACGGCTCGGCCGGACCCTGCGCTTCGTCAAGGAAAGACGAGCGCGCCTGCACCACCAGCGGCTTCTTGGTACAATTGACCAGGCGAGCCGTGACTTCCAGCGTATTCATCTCCGTCCGCTTGGCGAACAGTCCCTCGACAATGACCTTCTTCCACGTCTCGCGATCGTTCATCTGCACGGCGTTAAGATCGACGGGCGTCATTGCGCGCGGTACGTTGGCGACGAGTGCAGGGCCGCCGCGAGGCGGGTCCCTGCGCGCCGCACCGATGCTGCATTTGAGCGGACGGTTCTCTCGCGCCTCGGCTTGCGACGCCGTACTCAGCGCCGCAAAAGCCATGGCCGCAGTCAGAAGGTGCCTGTGCTTCACAGCGTTACCCCGTCGAGCGTCGTGCGGAACGCCTTGTTCTTTTCCTGCACCGGCTTCTTGCGATTCTGCGAAGCGGCGACACCCGTATCCTCGCCGACGATCTGATCACCGAAGGTGCCGGGACGCGATCGCATCCAGACGATGCTGCAAGCCTTGGCATCTCCGCGCTGGGCGTTGCCGACAAGTTGAACCGGGGTCGTACCCTTTAAATACTGGCTTTGATATTTCCATTCGGGCGACTTGGTGTTGGCAGTGCCGACCATGATCAGGTCTGGCAGGCCGTCCCATGCGCGAATGTCGGCATTCGTCTTCATCGCGGCGGAGAATAGCTTGAACATGCTGCCCGCGAGTTGTGAATAGGGATCGTTGTTCATCAGCCCCTGCATCGCGAGCGCATCGCCCACCGCGCCCGTGCCATCCTTCCAGTTCGCCTTGCCGTTCATCAGGCCGTCAATCGCGCGACCGCCGCGCGTGGTTGCCTGATACTGTACGCTGCTTGCCAGATGGAGGGGAACGGTGCGGCTGTCTTGTCCATCGACCAACGTCACATTGGCGGCATTCTCGTCATATTTCGCGCCAGCGCCGAAGATGAGCTTCTGCGATTGCGCTGCATCGCGCGACTTGACCGGACCATTGCCCAGTTCCGCGACGAACAGCACGTTGTCGCCTGCCTCGGGAGCCGTCAGGTCCTTCTGCG
>CAJYHD010000701.1 GCA_913773715.1 uncultured Sphingobium sp. | reverse complement strand
GACGAGGCATAGACCATATGCTCGACCCGGCGGTGCCGCGCGACCTCGAGCATGTTCAGATGGCCGGCCAGGTTCGCCTGAAGATACGCGCGCGGGTTCTCGATCGAATAGCGCACGCCGGCCTGGGCGCCGAGGTGCACGATCCGGTCGAACCGTTCGCTATCGAGCGCGGCGTCGAGCGCGACGTGGTCGGAGAAATCGACCTGTTTGAACGCGAACCCTTCCGACTGGCCGAGCAGCGCCAGACGGTCGCGTTTGATCTGCGGATCATAATAATCGTTGATGCTGTCGATCCCGAGCACCGTATCGCCGCGGGCGAGCAGATGGCGGCTGACGTTGAAGCCGATGAAACCGGCCGCACCGGTGACGAGAACGCGCATGGGGTAGGTCTCCAGAAAATCGCCGTCTCCCTAGAGGCCGGATAGGACAGGCCGCAAGCGCAGGATGTGCCTTGTCGAGTGCGGCGGGATCAGTCCGCACCTTCGCCGGTTTCCGCGACGAGAATATTTCGATATGGCAGCCAAGTGTAGGAAAACGTGCCGTGAAAGAAATACACATATTGCACGCCTAAGCTGTAGGCCAGAATAGCGAAAGTCGCCATTGTCCGGGTGCCGCGTGCAAAGGTCGTGATCGCAGGAATATTGCTGTAAACGAATATCTGTAGTGGAATAAGGAACAGCGCGAGGCGGTCTACGCCAACCGAAGAGCTTGAAAAAACCAGCCCGGCGACTGAAGCGATGGCTAGTATGGAAGAAATCATCCAAATCAATCTGGACGATTCGGAAATAGAAAACTTCTTGCGGAACGCAAAAAACAATCCGGCGGCGATAACATTCATTCCGATACGGATGGCGGCGCCGCCCGACTGATAATTACTATTGACATAATTAGTGATGAGGCGGTCGGTTTGATCGCCCAGCGCAACAACCGCCAAGCCAATAAAGAACATCGATCCGATGATCGCCATCAGCAGGTTGCGGCGGGCAATCGGCGCCAGAAGAATGGGCAGGAACAAAATCGCAGTTTTGTGGAAGAGCGCTGCAAAGGCGACCTTGGCAACGGTCTGCCAAATCTTGTCATCCTCGATCCGGGCGATCGCCCAGCAGATCATGCCGATCGCCGCGGCCTGCCGGGTATAGCCCATGCCGACGACGATCACGAGATACGGGATCGCCACGGTCATCGCCAGCCAAGGCTGTGGCTGCTGGCGTATCAGGGTCGACAAACCCAGCATGAAGACGATCGCGCAGCCCATGTTGGGTACGTAGACGCCGTAGTCGAAGCGGGCCGATATCCAGTTCAGAAAGGCATAGGCCGGCTCGCTGAGCTTGAAGGACTCGCCTAGCGACTGAAATGAGATGGTATTGTAGATCTCCTCGTAGGTGAACCAATCTCCGCCGACCTCATAGCGAAAGCCGATCATCAGCGTGGTGAAGAGGAGGGCTATGGCGTAGACGATGCGTTCATAGGGTGCACCGCGTTTCGCCTGGAATTGGATCGCCCCCAAAAGCCATATCCCGAACAGCACGAAATAGGGGATCACAGTGCGGCCTCAGGAATGCAGGGGGGGAGCAGGCGGGTCGTTATCGTTCCAGGTCCGGCGGCACAATGACGATCTTGTCCCGCCCATCGATCAACAAGGGTCCGTTGCGGAGGGCGGAAGCGCGCTCTAAGCGCTTTGTGAGAAGCAAGGCGATGCCGCGTTCCTGATCACGACGTGTGACAAGGCATATGGGCAGGGTTCGCCGAGGGAGCACCGACGGGATGAATTCGAGCACCTCTGCAAACGGCCGGCCGACGGTCGTTTACATGAGCTACGACGGCATGCTCGAGCCGCTCGGAGAGAGCCAGGTCGTCGCCTATCTCGAGACGCTGATCGACAGCTATGACATCCACCTGATCAGCTTCGAAAAGCCCGAGGACGCCGTCCGGGGCGATGCCATGACGCGGATGCGCATCCGGCTGCAGACCGCCGGCATCACCTGGCACGCACGGCGGTATCACAAGCGTCCCAGGATCGTCTCGACGCTATGGGACATGGCGGGCGCGATGCTGCTCGCGGCTCGATTGGCGCTGCGACATCGGGCCGGGTTGCTTCATGCGCGCTCCGTCCTGTGTGCAGCGATGCTGTATCCCGCCAAATTGGTCAGCGGCGCGAAGTTCCTGGTCGATATCCGCGGGTTCTGGGCGGACGAGCGCGTCGATGGCGGTCTGATCCGCGCTGGCGGCCCGGTCTACCGCGTGCTCAAGCTGATCGAAAAGGCGATGCTGCGCAGCGCCGACCATGTCGTGACGCTGACCCGCGCGTCGGTGCCGGTGCTGCGGGCCGACCCGCGGTTCGGTCGGACAGCGGCGCCGATCAGCGTGATCCCGACCTGTGCCGATCTCGACCTGTTTGCGCCGGGCGACACGCCGTCCGCCCAACGTCCGCTGACCATCGGCTATGTTGGGCAGATCGGCACCTGGTACATGCTGGACGAAATGCTGGCGGTCTTCGTCGCGGTTCGCCGTCTGCGCGCCGATACCCGCCTACTCATCGTCAACAAGAGCCAGCAGGACGGGATTCGCGCGGCGATCGTGCGGGCCGGGATCGATCTGGCGGCCGTGGAAATCACGGCGTCGAGCCGCCAGGACATGCCGGCGCATATCCGCCGCATGGACGCTGGCCTCGCGCTGATCCGGCCGTTCTTTTCCAAGACGGCCAGCGCACCGACGAAGCTGGCCGAATATCTCGGCTGCGGCGTCCCGGTGGTCGGCAATGCCGGCTGCGGCGACATGGTGCAGATTATCGAGGAAGACGAGGTCGGCGTCGCGATGGCCGATACCACGCCCCCGGCGATCGAGGCGGCCGCAGCGGCGCTCA
>CAJYHD010000700.1 GCA_913773715.1 uncultured Sphingobium sp. | reverse complement strand
CCGGCGTGCTGCAAGTTGTCGGCATCCGCATCCGCAAGCCCCATGGCAATTCCGACCAGTTCATCCGTGCTGGCGCTGAATGAAGGAGTCGGCTCGTTGGCCAGGGTCTTGTGCGTATGTGCACGCGAGGTCGAAAAGCCAAACGCGCCCGCGACAATCGCTTCGCCGGTGATTTCCCGCATCCGGGCGATGTCTTCAGGCGTTGCAGCTTCCCGTCTGAAACCGCGCTCACCCATTACGAAGACCCGCAAGGCGGCGTGGGGCAGCATGGCACAGACGTCCACGTCGAACTGGCGGGCGCCCACGGCATCGAGGTATTCGGGGAAGGTTTCCCAGTTCCACGGAAGCCCCTCGGCAAGCACCGGCTCCGGAATATCTTCCACCCCTTCCATGAGGCGGATCAGCATGTCCCGGTCGCCGGGGCGGCACGGCGCAAAGCCGACGCCGCAGTTCCCCATGACCACCGTGGTCACGCCATGCCACGAAGAAGGCTGCATCCTGCTGTCCCAGGTGACTTGCCCATCATAGTGGGTATGGATGTCGACGAAGCCCGGGGTGACGATCTGGCCGGTCGCGTCGATCTCCTCACGCCCTTGACCGTGCACACGGCCGACCTCGACGATGCGCCCCGCGTTCACCGCAATATCGCCCTCGAAGGCCGCAGCGCCCGTACCGTCGATAATCGCCCCCCCACGGATGACCAGATCGTATTCGTGCGCGACGGTGTCGTTCATCGCCCTGCTCCTTCTCGCTCCGGCGTATTGCCGGTTTTGGCTCGCCGCCAAACCAAAGCATCGTCGTGCTCGACGCCGTCGACCAGATAGGGCTTGATCCGCAACTCCAGCCCCTCCTCACCGATGAACCTGTAAAGCCTCTCCTGTACACGCCTGACCATGCCCGGGTCGATGCCGGTCCAGAGATGGTGCCGGATCAGCGGTTGCGACTCCTCGATCTCGAACGTTCCGGCATAGCCGGCAAAACTTGCATAGGCCTCGACAAGTTCACCGGCCTGCTCGCCGCTGGGTGTTGCGCCGCGCAGGCCCGCGTTTGCCGCGTCACGCGGATTTCGAAAAACTTCAAGGGTTCGATAACGGGCCATGGTCTGCACCTGCACGAAGCCAGCAGGGTCGTAGGTCAGCAGCCCGACAGGTTGCTGGCCGAGCGGATGCTCGAGCAACCGACCAGCGCGAAAACGCTCCCAGCTCACAAGGCTCCACGTTCCGCAGAGCCGCTCGAAATCGGTTGGACAGGGCACAATAGCCTCCTGGACCGAACAACTCAGTCCTTACTTGACAAGTATGTCGATTCTCTTGAGAGAGGCAAGGACAAACTGGACCGTGACATCGTGTTTCCCGTCCGGTCGGGCGGCACATAAGGCGTCTGGACGGGTGGCGGCCATCACGTCGTCCAGACAGATCCTCGCGATGTGTCAGGGGGTCTTGGGTAAAGGGGTGCGACAAGTGGCAGCAAACGAGATTCAGGTTCCTTCCTTTGCCATGCCCAGGGTGAGTTCGCTCTTGCGCAATCCCCGCCAGGAGGCGGCTGCAGCAGCGAGCCCCCCACCCGCCAAGGCGGCCAAATCCGGTGCGGCGCCCTCGGTTCCTCCGCCGCCACCCTACCTGGATTCTGACGCTGCTTCGGTTTTTGCCTATCGCGAATGGATCGACACCTATTTCTATCCGCGAATTCTGGCCACGCAGCGCAAGACCTTCAACGTGACGATCGAACCCCATGTCCTGGCTGGGGTTCCGGTCGAGGTCATCGCCCCGGCAGACGGCGTGGCGCCGGAATGGGAGGGCCGTGTTCTGGTCAACCTCCATGCTGGCGGAATTACGTTCGGGGCACGGCTTTGCGGGCAGCTGGAATCGGTTCCTGTCGCAGCGCTGGCTCAGTGCAAGGTGGTGTCCGTGGACTACCGGCTTGCCCCGGAGCACAGGCATCCGGCTGCTGCAGAAGACGTCGAGGCCGTACTTAGCGCCCTTGCCGACATTTACGGCGTCGGCTCTATCGGTCTTTATGGCTATTCGGCGGGAGCACTGCTTGCCACACAGGCCATCTACCGGCTGCAACAAGCGCGCAAGCCACTTCCCGGCGCGCTTGCGCTGCTGTTCGGCGGAGCGAGTTACTGGGGTGAAGGCGATTCTTCCACGTGGGCTCCGGCCATTTCGGGGCGCAGCATGCCGCCATGGGAAGAGCATCTCTATTTTCTAGGCCTTGACGGCCAGGATCCGGCAGTTTTCCCGATCCGGTCGGAAGAGTCGCTTCGCGCTTTTCCGCCATCGCTGCTGATGTCGGGGAGTCGCGACTTCGCGTTGAGTTCGGTCGTCCACATGCACTCGCGTCTGGTCAAGCTCGGGGTGCCCACCCAACTCAATGTGTGGGAGGGTGTGGCCCATGCCTTCTCCCATGATTTCCGCCTGCCGCAGTCCGCTGAACTGTTCGACACGCTGATCGATTTCTTTGACAAACGTCTGAATCGTACGAAAGCGGCCTGATTTGGCCAAGCCCCGTCGCTGATTGTGCAGCCTGACCGGTGGGTGGATTGAGGGAGAGCAAAAAGGTGAGCAAACGGCTGAAGGAGACGCAGTTCATTGACTTCAAGGTCGATGGCGCTGTCGCTTACATAACCCTCAATCGTCCGGAGAAACGCAACTCGCTTAACCGGCCTATGATGATCGAACTGGAAGCGGCCCTGATGGAAGCCGACGACCGGACCGATGTAAGCGTGGTCGTACTGCAAGGTGCGGGGAAGGACTTCTGCGCCGGATTCGACCTCGTCACCACCTACAACGACGTCAAGGCGGACCAGTGCACTGCGCCTGAAGAGACCGTCAGCTACCGTACGCGGTTCGGCACTGTCGATGACGACAGCTGGCACCTTGAAGCGACGCAGCGCCACATGATGACGATCTTCGATCTTCACAAGCCGGTAATTGCCAAGGTTCAGGGCAACTGCCTTGCTGGCGGCACCGACCTCGTATTTTTCTGCGACATGGTGATCGCAGCCGACGACGCAAAGATCGGCTTTCCCGCAGCACGTGCCAATGGGACGCCACCCTCGCACATGTGGACCTATCATCTCGGCCCACAATGGACCAAGCGCATCCTGATGACGGGCGATACGCTGCGGGGGCGGGATGCGGCACGAGTCGGTTTGGTGCTCGATGCCGTTCCCGCCGATCAGCTCGACGCCGAGGTCGAAGCTCTGGCACGGCGGGTCGCCCTCGTCGATCCGGAGATCCTCGCAACCCACAAACGCGTCGTCAACATGGCGCTTGAACTCCAAGGCGCGCGGACGCTGCAACGCTTTGCCGCCAGCCAGGACGCGATTGCGCATTTGGGGCGGGGGCCGAGGCGCAGCCAGTTCCGGCATGACATGGCCACAGCCGGTCTTCGGGAAGCCCTGCGCAATCGCGATGCACCGTTCGGTGACAGTTTTGCGCGTGCCAAGTGGTGGGATGCCTGAGGACGAGCCATGGCCGACATACTGATCGACGACGTCATCCCCGGTGTCCGCCGGCTCACCCTTAACCGGCCAGACCAGCTCAACGCTTTCACTATTGAGACA
>CAJYHD010000699.1 GCA_913773715.1 uncultured Sphingobium sp. | reverse complement strand
CTTTCCCTACACGACGCTCTTCCGATCTATAAGCGGCTCTTGGCGCTTTTTTGGTAAAGTCTATCATGTTTTTCCCCTCTTCGTTTCGAAGCATGTTCCCCGGCCGACTCTCTAGCCTAATCCGAGTTGTTATATTCCCTGCGAACCAATTCTCATGGATGAGAGCCATGTATGTCAAGAGGCGAGAAGGCCTATTGAATACCAAAGATAGGACCAATTTTCAGATGACGAAATGGGGTAAGATGTACAGAATATTTCATGTAAACAGAATGTTGCTGTCACATTTGTATGCGAGCGATCGTTTGCGACAGGAATAAAGAAACCAAAAAAATTTAATGGCACTATGCTGCATCATGGTTTGCACCCGCTTTGGTCCTGCGATTTTGATATTGCGGGTAGGCTCCCGGTCCATCGCGATGCAGCTCGGGAAATGACTGTCGTTATGCGCGCACCTTACAACGGCATCGCGCAAAGCTATGGCAACATGGTTATCCGTGCCTCAGTGGGGCAGCGATCAAGTCGCCTTAACTCAGGCTTCATCAATCGCATTCGCGTCCGAATGGTAACCAAGCTTGAGCGAAATGCGGCGTGCTGCAGCCTGAAGCAGCGAATCGACTTCATCGAGGCCCACCCGCTGCGATCCATCGATCAATTCCAGGAAAGGGACCGTCAATGCTGCGACAATCTCGCCGCTGAACGAGAAAATAGGGTAGCTGACATCGGTCACACCGTTCGTGATCGGACTCTTGCGGCGATCGCGACCCTTGCTCCGCACGTCCGCCAACTGTTTTTCCAGCACGCGCTGGTCGATGGTCTTGCCTTGAGCGGCCGCCGCTTCGGTGAGGATGCGATCAACCTTTTGAGGCGACAGGAAGGCGAGAATGACCTGGCCTGAACAACTTTTGATCATATCGATCTGCGCACCCAGACGTACCGCGAAGCCGCGACCGCCTGGATTTTCTTCGCGCGCGATCACAAGGCCGTGAGGACCATTGGAGACGACCAGATGGCAGGACTGCTCGGTTTCGGCGGCCAGCCACTGCATTTCCGGCGTGGCGACGCGTGTCAGATTTTGCGCAGGCGTTGCCCGATAAGCCAGGTCCAGTATCTTGTACGATACGGTATAGCGATCGTTCACGGGTGACCGATTAAGATAGCCACTCTGCTCCATAACCACGACGATCCGGAACAGTTCGCCCACAGACCGTCCTAGCGCGGTCGCCATCTCCGATACCAGTGCGCCGTCAGGATAGGCCGCGAGCAGGTCGAGAATCTCGAACGCCTTGGCAAGTGCCGGGGCGGCATAGACGGTGGTGGATTTTACGCGTGCCATGGCTCGTCCATCGAAGGTCGTCATGCGACAACCTTCGAGGCCGCGCACCTCGGTCCTACCGTTTCATAAACGCGTCGTCGCCCATAAATGTGGCGGCTCCTAACTTTTGTGCGGCAGGCTCAATGCCAATTTACGTTTAGAAGGTGACAATCGCCTTGAGCACCTGATCAGCCTCCGCAGCGAGTTCCGGTAGACGGGTCGGCACTGTTTCGGCATCGAGCGAATGGGTATGAAGGGCGTCGGTCGGGATCGTGCCGTCGCGGATCGCCGCGATCACGCGATCGAAATCGGCGGACAACGCATTGCGGCTGGCGAGCAGCGTCGTTTCGCGCTTGTGGAATTCCGGGTCGGAGAAGACGAGATCCTGCGGGACGACGCTCACCAGAACATAAGTGCCACCGTGCGCTACATAGTGGAGGCCGGCCCGCATCGCGTGGATATTGCCGGTCGCATCGAACACGGTATCGAAATATTCACCGTTTGTGCGATCGGACAATATTTGGGCGACATCGTCGTCAACGGTCAGAACTTCATCGAAGCCGAGGCGATCACGCGCATAGGCAAGGCGCGACGCTCGCTTGTCCATGATCGTCACCTCTGCACCATCGGATCGTGCGAACAGGGCGGCCGCAATCCCGATCGGACCTGCGCCTGCGATCAACACGCGATCTCCAGCCCGAAGCCGCGCCCGCGAAACGGCATGTGCGCCTATCGCGAGAAATTCCACCATCGCGGCCTGATCCAGCGTCAGTCCTTCGGCATCGATGACGGCACGTTCGGGGACTGCGATCACCTCCTGCATCCCTCCATCCGTATGCACGCCAAGGACGGCGATGCGCGAACAGCAGTTCGGCTTGCCCCGGCGGCAGGCGACACATTCCCCGCAAGCAAGATAGGGGTTGATCGTTACCCTCTGCCCGGCGCGGAACGCTGATCCTTCGTTCACCTCGATCACTTCGCCAGCCAATTCGTGCCCCATGACACGGGGATAGCTGAGGAAGGGCTGATCACCCGAGTAGATATGATAATCCGTTCCGCAAAGCCCAACGCGTCGGATGCGGATCAGCACGTCATTGCCCGATCGGATCGGTTCGGGGCGCTCTGCAAGCTGAAGGGCAAACGGTTCGGCGCAAATGATCGACCGCATGCTTAACTATTCCTTTGAGACTTAATTTCCATATATGAGATTTAGATCGTCGCATCGGGCGGCGAAGTCAATGCTTCATGCGCGACGAGCGGCCAGCATCGGTCTTAAGCTGACTAGCGCTTGTTCTGTGGAGCTGTGCGCATTGGACAAAAGCCGTGCCGCCTGAAAGAGGTACAGAAATGATGGTAAGGAGCAATATGATGCGATCAGCCCTAAGGGCGGCACTATCCCTGTCGTTGCTGGCGACCGTGCCTGCGGAGGGGGCGGAGCACGATACGCTTGCGGCGGGCGCGCGCAATCCGATCCTTCCAGGCTATTTCGCCGACCCGTCGATTGTCCAGCATGACGGCGAATGGTTCATCTACGCGACGATGGACCCGTGGGGTGGTGACACGCTTGCTATGTGGCGGTCGCGCGATCTGCGAAACTGGACTTTCTCCACCCCCGAATGGCCGACCAAGGCAGCGGCGACCAGTCCGACCTCCGGCGATAGCAAAGTCTGGGCACCGTCGGTGGTAAAGGCGCAAGGCCGTTATTGGATGTATGTGTCGGTGGGCAGCGAAGTGTGGGTGGGAAGTGCACCTACACCGGCAGGTCCTTGGCACGATGCGAATGGCGGTCGTCCGCTGATACCGGGCAACTATCGCCCCGGTTACCACATGATCGATGCGGAAGCCTTCATCGATGACGATGGCCAAGCCTATCTATATTGGGGGTCCGGGCTGAACTGGGTCAATGGGCGCTGTTTTGTCGTGCGCTTGAAGCCGGACATGGTGACGTTCGATGGTGAGCCGGTCGACGTGACGCCCCCGCATTATTTCGAGGCACCGTTCATGTTCAAGCGCAACGGTCGCTATTTTCTGACCTACAGCTGGGGCAACACTACCAAGGACACTTATCAGGTCCGTTATGCCGTAGGCGCGTCGCCGCTCGGGCCTTTTCGTGAGCCAGCCAACACGCCGTTGCTGGAGACCGACAAGGCACGTCAGGTGATCAGCCCGGGCCATCATGCGGTTTTCAGTGCCAAGGGAGAGGACTTCATTCTCTATCATCGGCAAGCCCTGCCGTTCTCAGAGGGAAGCGAGGTTCGGCGTCAGGTCGCGGTGGATCGTCTTCGCGTACGCGGCGACCGGCTGGAGGTGGTGACACCTACCGCCGATGGGCCAGATGTCCCCGGCACTGCCGCGCGCCGCTCGACATCATCGATCCGACCCGTATCTTTGACGGCGTCCAGCGCCGACACAGGACATGGCGCATCCGGCGCGGCTGACGACAATTATGCGACCAGTTGGCGCACGGCGAAAGCGGGCGCTCTGACGATCGATCTGGGCATGCCTCGGCACGTCGGCGACGTGATATTGCGGCCGGGTGCTCCATCCATGCCTCTTCCCATCGACATCCAACTGTCTGATACGGGCCGGACGTGGCGGAAGGCGATACAAGGAACGCCAAGCGGATCGCCGATTACGTTGAAGATAAACGGCACGGCACGGTTCTTGAAGGTCATCCTGCCGCAAGGCGGTGAGATCATGGAGGTTGCGCTTCAGCCATGATCGCGAGTCGTTTTTCGGTCTGTCGCAAGTCGCGGCTTTTGCACGGCGACCATTGAACCAAATCCGATTCAAGATGTTGATATGCCAAAGATTATAGGATGAGGCATATCATGGCTATCGCAGTGCAGTTCCCCGATGGCAGCGTCCGAGATGTGCCGTGTCAGTTGCGAGAAATCCGGGGTGGCGAAGGGATCATCCCGGCCTTCGAACAGGTGCCCCTAAGCAGCGATCCCCGCTGGAAATTCGAGCGAAGCGGTAAGGCGTGGGTGGCGCGCTATCGCAACGGCGCGATCACGCCGCTTCAGCCCGCCACCAAATCCTGGTGGGAGGCGATCGGCTTCATGCGGGCGCCACAGGAAGGTGCGGCTCCGGACAACGACGCACGAAACGCTGCTTGATGATTATTGATAATCATTATCTTTTTGCGTAAACCTCTCTCCGGTCGCTGTATTGGAACAGCCTCGAAGGCGGTCGCTAGTCCGCCACTGACAGGGGAATGGGCGTGGCAAGTTTGCGGATAGCTATTCTGGCGCTGGCGTTTTCGTCGCTCGCTCAGGCGCATGAAGTTTGGGTCGAGCGCGACAAGGCGGGTCCTGCGCGCATCTACTTGGGTGAACCAGCCGAAGCTATGCCAGAGGGCGGGGATCCCGAGTTCGAAAAGCTGAAATCACCAAAGATTG
>CAJYHD010000698.1 GCA_913773715.1 uncultured Sphingobium sp. | reverse complement strand
GTCCTACCAGCCTTCCGGTGAGACGTTCGCTCTCTCGGCGAGCAGCGCGGACATCGCACCGGAAAAGACGATCAACCGCGAAATCGGGGCCAAGTTCGATCTGTTCGACGGCAAACTTTCGGCGACGATATCCGCGTTTGACCTGAAGCGGTCAGACATCAAGGCGACCGATCCGGTTTTGCTCAGGGTCGTGCCGGTGGGCGTGCAGCGCACGCGCGGTATCGAAGCATCGGCGCAGCTAGAACTGGCGGAAGGGTGGCAGGCCATTGCCAGCTATGCCTATCTCGATGCCCGTATCACCAAATCGCCGGCGCTCGATACCGGCGTCTCCATCCAGGGCAACCGGCCGACGCTGACGCCGGTGAACAGTGCGAGCTTCTGGCTGATGCGGAACTTCGGAGGCCGCTTCGGCCTCGGCGGCGGCGTCAACTATGTCGGCGATCGTCAGGCCAACCTCGCGAACACCGTCGTCCTGCCGGAATATGTGACCGCTGACGCCATGGCGTGGGCGCGCCTGGGCAAGCTCAAGGCGCAGGTCAACATCCGCAACATCTTCGACCGCAACTATATCGTTTCGGGCCACGGCACCGTGGGGAACCTCAACATGCCAGGCGCTCCCCGGTCCGTGATGCTCACGCTGCGCTACGCGATCGACTAGCCGCTTCCAGCACCCGTCCTCAGGAGAAAACGCATGAACATCGCCGCCGCTGTCAAACCCGCGCCATCGGTCCGCGATCACAGCCGATATATCCTGAGGCGCGTGGCAGATTGCCTCGTGCGCGAAAACTATCGGGAAATCGCGCACGGGACGGTCATTCCAGCCGAGAGAGCGCCCTTCGACGGGCTGATCGCACCGACTGATCACTATCTCGCCTGTGAGGCCGGGGATGGCGGCACGCTCTTCATGCCGGTCGAGGCAGACGGGTTCATGCAGGCATGGCGTGTCTCCGCGCCGCCGTTCGTTCATGTCGCCCGGCAGGGCGCGCGCCTCATCGACAGCGTCACCGAGTTCCTCGAGATTATGAGAGTCGGTCTGGACGGCGAAGACAGCGCCAATGTCTCGGCCTTTCTCGATGAGTGCCAAGCCGCGATCGAACAGGGCGCCATCTGCGACGCGGCCCGCGATACCACCCCGCCTGCCGCCGCACGCCTGGCCGCCCATCCCGAATGGCACAAGCAGATGCTTGCCAACGACAGGTTGGCATCCTTCATCGATCATCCATTCTATCCTACAGCGCGGGCGAAGCACGGTTTTGCCGCCGACGATCTCATCGCTTATGGTCCGGAATATCAGCAGTCGTTCCGCTTAGCTTGGCTCGCCCTCCCTAGAGACGGTCTGTCCGTACAAGGCGAGGTGCCCGGCCTGTGGCCATCGTTTGCCGATGTGGCCCTCAATCCAGCGCTGGAGCAGACGCACGCGCTCCTGCCCGTCCATCCGTTCATGCGCGGCGAGAGAATGGACGAGATCCTGGCCAAGGCGGGGATGACCGCTCGCGCCTACCTGGCACCACGGGACTATCTCGAAGTCGCGCCCACGCTCTCGGTGCGGGCCTTGGCGGTCGTCGAGGAACCCGGCCTCCATATCAAGCTGCCGCTGGCGATCAGCACGCTCGGCCGCCTCAACTTGCGCGCGATCAAGCCGGTCACGATCAACGACGGCCATGTCGTCCATTCGCTGTTGGAGGCGATACGGGCCGATGACGCGACGCTTCGGGCAAAGCTTCTCCTCACCGAAGAAAGCGGCGGGGCGCATCACGCCGGGGAGCGATTCCTCGCCTACATCGTCCGTCGCTATCCCGAAGGGCTCGACGACTACGAGCCGGTGCCGGTCGCGGCCATGATGGCGCCGATGCCCGATGGCCGCCCCTACGCGCTGCATCTGGCAGATCGGTATCATGGGGGCGACGTTGAGCGGTTCCTCGGCGAATTTTGCGACCTGCTCCTGAGCGTCCATCTTCGCCTGGCGGCTCGTTATGGCATCGAACTCGAGGCCAATCAGCAGAACTCCGTAGTGCTCTTCGATCGAAACGAGGGCGGCTTGCGGCTGCTACTCAAGGACAACGATTCCCCCCGGATCGATGCTTCCGCCCTGCTTGCGGCTTTTCCCCGAGCGGACATGTGGATCGGCAGGCTGCAGGATGCGCGTATCACCCAAACCGACGCAGCGGCCATCGCGCAGATGCTGATCACCATCACGATCCAGCTCAATCTGGGCGCCGTCATCGAAGGGCTAGGCCGCCATCTGGGCAGGCCCGGCGCCTATCGAAACCTGTTGCGCACGTCCGTCGAGCGGCAACTCGACCGGCTGGATGGCGAAGGCATCGTGTCCGGGCCGCTGCGCGCCGCGCTGCTGGACGCGCGCCATTTCCCGATCAAATATCTCCTGCGCGCCGCAACGCTGGAAACCCGCGAGACGATCGGCGCTGCCGACGTCAACAAGGCCTATGGGCATACAGCGCCCAACTTTCTCCTTGGCGAGACGGGACGGTGAGCCCGAGCCGCATCAAGGCCACCGTTCTCACCTGTCATTTCGCGGGTGCGTTCGGCCCCATGGGTTTGCCGCCCTTCCTGGGCCTCATCCTGGTCGGGCTCGCGCCTGATGCCAGCGAGCGCCTGATCGGCTGGCTCTACATCGTGCCGACCGCATGCCTTGCCATCTCCGCACCGCTGTGGGGTCGCATGGCCGACCGATGGGGCCGCAAGCCACTGCTAATTCGCGCGCAGATCGGTCTGGCCGTCAGTTTCGTCATCGCGGGCCTCGCCGGATCGTTGCCGCTGTTCGTGATCGCGCTTTGCCTCCAAGGCCTCCTTGGCGGCACCTTCTCGGCCAGCAACGCCTATCTCTCGGAAGCCTTGCCGCGCAAGGAACTGTCGCAGGCGCTGAACCTGACCCAGGCGAGCGCGCGTCTCGCGCTCATCCTGGCGCCGGCGGCCGTGGGTTTCCTGATCGATCGGCATATCGTTCCACAGAATGTCTATCTGGTCATAGCACTCCTGCCGGTGGTCGCCGTCCTGATGCTGCTCCCCCTTCCTGCGAAGAGCCGCTCCAAAATCGAAGCAGTAGCGGATGGCGCGGTCCCGTTGCCCCACGGCCGGCAAGTGCTCTCGCGCGGCGCGATCATGGCCGGCCAGACCGGGTTTACGCTGGCCATGATCTCCACCTTCCCCTTCCTCGTGCCTTACAGCATGAAAGCGTTCGGCATCGGTGCCGGCACCGCCGGATGGCTCTTCGGCTCGCCCCACATCGTCTATCTGTTCGCCTGTCTTCCGCTCGGCCGGCACTTGCGCGATCGCGATCCCGTGCCCTGGTTCGCCGCCGGATGCCTGATCGTGGGAGCTATGCTCGCGGTGCAGGCAGTCACCGCGTCGCTGCCCGTCTTTGTGATGGCGCGGGTCGCGCTGGGGGCGGGCATGACGCTCGGCTATGTCGCGCTCAATGCCCTGATCACCGACACGATAGAAGACGCCAGCGCCGGCCGGACTTTCGGCTCGTTCGACAGCGGTGCCAAACTGGCAACGATCGTCGCCAGCGTGGGGGGAGGCATGATCGCGGCCAGCGGCGGGATCGGCCCGCTGTTCTTCACCGCCGCCCTCTGCGGAGCGCTTACCGCCGCCATGGTCATGCTGCTGCGCGGATCGGCGGGGTTCACCCGCTCGGCCGCTCTCAAATAACACCGCAACTCATCGCAAGGAGAACACCGATGCTGATGTCCGAACTCGTTGCGCCCGCTTGCGGGCAGCAGGGCGACAACCGCCGCCCGATCAAGGTGAACCTCTATCGCGACTATGAGGTCGAAGCGGTGGCGAAAGCCATGGCCAACAGTCCCGTCCTCCAGATGGGTATTCGGCTCGATTGCCTCATGGTCTCGGATTCCTATCTGATGACGCACCTCGGGCGGGACAGCACCCGGCTGGCCATGGGCGAGCAGTCCTTGTTCCTCGAGATCATGGCCGGCCTGGTCAAAGAGGTCGCGCATCGGGCAAGACAGCTGTTTCCCTACGAAGCTCCCTACATCGTCGGCGACATGCCGGACGGATCAATCTCCAATGGCGAGGTCGCGGTCCGCAGCGCCGATCGAATGCGCCGTGCCGGCGCCGACGTCGTCAAGCTGGAGGTCCATTCAGAAGCCGTCATAGCCATCATCGAGCGGCTCACGCGGGAAGGTTTCCGGGTCATGGCCCATCTGGGCTACACCCCGCAAGGAGGCGACGGCGGTCGGGTCGGCG
>CAJYHD010000697.1 GCA_913773715.1 uncultured Sphingobium sp. | reverse complement strand
AGCTCGGCGCGCCGGAACGCTTGATGATCAGCCCTGCAAATGTGGCGGTGTCGTTTGCTCGCATCGCCTGAAGCAACAATGGCCGCGTCGGCACTAGACTGACAAACAGAATCTTTCGCGTCTGCGCTTGAGGGTATCCATGTTGCAGAATTGATACAGGTAAGTGATGTAAGGAAGCTATGTGCAAGCTGCCGCGGTGATCCGCCCTGCCACCCCCGCCGACGCGGGGTGACTACACGAAAGTGACGTATCTGCACGCTAAGGGCGAACAAATCCGGTACGATGCCAGCAGATGCTATTCGCAGGCTTTCCTGCCCCTTTTATGTGGTGCCGCCCTACGGGCGCCGATATGGGAGGGCGGCAATCCGATTGACCAACGATCGAGGTAGAACCCTGCTCGCCAAATATGTGAGCTGGTTGCCCATCCCCGGTATGGCGAAGGATTGCCGATAAACCAGAGCGTGGACTGCATGGGCCGCGCACCGGTCAACGTCCATCAAACCCAACCTCCCCCACTTCAAATCGCTGAGGGCAGCCATGTCTGTGTCGATTCCACCGGGTGCAAAAGACCCAACACTCACTCCCGTCCCGGCAAGCTCCACGGAAAGCGCTCGCATGAGGGTGCTCACATAGGCTTTCGACGCGCCGTAGACCGCTTGGAAGGGCACGGATGTTTCGCCCGCCAGGCTCGACACGGCGATTACTGAGGATTCAAACGGCTGCTCCCTGAAAATCGCAATCAGGCGAGCCAGCAAATCCGTGAAACCGAGTATGTTTGTTTCAATTACCTCGGCATAAGTGTCGGCACGGCCTGCATCAAATGAACCAACGCTCGTCATTCCGGCAACCAACAAAGCGGCTGTTACTTGCAATTCTGCAACCTTAGCCGCGATTTTCTCCCTGCCCTCGATTTCACGTTGATCAGCCACTATAATCTCGCACGGCACATTGAACCGCTCGTCAATTTCGGTCTGTAGCTCCCGCAAGTTGTCGAGCCTTCGTCCAACAATCAGGGGCTTGGCCTGGTACGATGCCGCCAAGCGGAGGGCGGACGCTCTGCCCAAACCGGTCGAAGCCCCTGTGACCAGCACCCACGAGTTCTTGATCGCCAGCGGTTTCACGCGTTTTCCAGAGCCTTGTATAGGGCGGTTTTGCCGATCTTGAGCCGGGCCGCCGCCTCACGAACAGTGAGGCCCGCTGCGATATGCGCCCGCGCTTTACGTAGTTTGTCGGGGGTAACGACAGGCCGGCGACCACCCTTGTTGCCCCGCTCGCGTGCGGCCTTGAGGCCGGCATGAGTGCGTTCACGGATCAGGTCACGCTCGAATTGGGCCAGCGAGCCGAAGATGTTGAACACCAGCATGCCGCCCGGCGTCGTGGTGTCGATATTCTCGGTGAGTGAGCGGAACCCGATGCCGCGCGCCGCAAGCTCGCCGACCTTCTCGATCAGGTGGCTCATCGAGCGGCCGAGGCGGTCGAGTTTCCAGACCACCAGCGTGTCGCCGGGGCGCAAATAGGCGAGCGCTTCGGTTAGGCCAGGCCGATCGGCTTTTGCCCCGGATGCGTGATCGTCGAATATACGGTCGCACCCGGCAGTGTTCAGCGCGTCAAGCTGGAGCGACAGCTTCTGGTCTGCGGTCGAGACGCGCGCATAGCCGATCAGCGCCATGCGCGGGTCCGAAGTGTCCGTTTTCCCATCTTGACGCGATCTTGTCCGAATCGCCGTTACAGGTCCAGAGTTGACGGACACATTCACGCTGGCCGTCCAATCACCGTCTGACGGACAGCCTCAAGCAGGTTCAGGGTCATGGCGAGGCGACGCCTGCTCACCCGCGAGGCGCTTGCGGGTCAGTTCGATCCCCCGACTGACGAACGCGAGATCGCGCGACATTTCACCCTGTCACGCGAGGATCTCGATTGGGTCTCGATCCGGCGTGGTCCCGCATCGCAGCTCGGTTACGCCATGACGCTCCTTTATATGCGCTGGCCCGGGCGGGTACTCGGCGCGGACGAGACGCCGCCCGCAGCGGTCCTGTCGTTCGTCGCCCGTCAGCTCGATGTGCCTGAAGCGGCTTGGCATGACTATGGCCGTCGTGAGCCGACCCGCCGTGCGCATCTCACCGATCTGGCACGACGCATGGGCTATCGAGCGTTCGGCCGGACCGACTTCCACGCACTGGCCACCTTCGCCATGCCCGTGGCGCAGACCATCATCCAGCCATTGCAGCTGGCCGAGATCGTCATCGACGAAATGCGACGGCGTCGCCTGTTGCTGCCGCCCGTCACCGTCATCGAGGCGATCGTACGACGAGCGCGCCGCCAGGCCGACGAACTCGTCCACGATGTGCTGACCCAGGGGCTGGGTGATGGCGGACGTACCCGCCTCGATGCGCTGCTCGCCCGTCGTGGCGACCGGGGTGCGACGTGGCTGTCGTGGCTGCGCAACCCGCCGCTGTCGCCGGCACCGCGCAACGTCATGCGCCTGCTCGAACGACTGGATCATGTCCGGGCGATCGGACTGGCCCCGGCGCGGGCCGCTACGATCCCGACCGCGGCCTTCGACCGCATCGCCGACGAGGCGGTGCGGATCACATCGCAGCATCTGGCGGAACTGCCCGACCGGCGCCGCCATGCCGTCCTGGCGGCAGCCGCGCTGCGGCTTCGTGAGAGCCTCGCCGATGCGGTGCTGGCGATGACGGACAAGCTGCTCGGCAGCATGATGCGGCGCGCCGAGAACCGGACGCGCGACAAGGCGCTGGGTACGATCCGCGCGCTCCAGGCGCAGTTGCGCCTGCTCACCGGCTCGTGCCGCCTGCTGTCGATGCACGGGCGCGAGGGCTGGACTCGCTCGCCGCGATGGCGATCGATT
>CAJYHD010000696.1 GCA_913773715.1 uncultured Sphingobium sp. | reverse complement strand
CGCCTTCGACCTTGAAAAGCAGATTGGCGCGGACGGCGCGACCTGGCTGGACCGCCGACTCATATCGGGTGCGTCGCCGGACCTGTCGCCGTCCGGTTTCGGTCAGCAGGTCCGCGAGGCGATGGACCGCCGCCGCGAGCATCATATCGGCCGGAGCGACGCCGCGCGCCAACCGGATGGCCGCGTCTTCTACCGACGCAATCTTCTCGACACACTGCGCGCCCGTGAAGTTGCTCGCGCTGGGGCCGAGATGGCGGCGGGCAAGAACCTGCCGTTCCGCGCCGCGACCGATGGCGAGAGGATTAGCGGCAAGTTTACCGGGACCGTTCAGCTATTCAGCGGCAAGTTCGCGGTGGTCGAGCAAAGCCACGAGTTCACCCTTGTTCCATGGCGGCCGGTCATCGACCGTCAGCTTGGCAAGGAGATCAATGGCATTGTTCAGGGTGGTTCGGTGTCGTGGCGGTTGGCGCGACAACGAGGGCTTGGCTTTTAACCCGTAACGATCCCATCAGTCTGATAGCCCGCCAAGGCCAAACCCGCACCCATGATACTACTCGAATATAGGCGAAAAGTGGCGCGTACATGCTTCATGCGCTTAAGCATGGTTCCTCCGCGATAATCAATGACACGTAATCCATGACGGCACGCACTGCTGGCGTGTTGCGAAGATCGCGATGAACGGCGGTCCAGATTTCACGGGAAAATGACGGTATCTTCTCTCCCACCCGGACCAGATCGGGGTCTCGATCACCAAGAAAACATGGCAGGCCGGATATGCCCGCTCCGGCGCGCGTAGCGATCAGATGTCCGCTGATGTCGTTCAGTTCGCATGCAATCGCACGATCGCCGGCAACACCGAGAAGCCAAGCTTGTTGCGGCATGTCGGCGAAGCTTTGATCGTATGCGATAAACTGCCATCGCTCCGGTGTATCCAGATTGGCATAGGCCCGATGGGCATATAGCGCGAAGTCCATTGAGCCCACCTTTCGCACGACGTAACTCGCTTCGTTCGGACGGACCAAGCGCACGGCGACATCGGCTTCCCGGCGACTCAACGAGACTTGTTGAGCTTGCGCGGAAAGAGACAGGCGAATGTCGGGATAGTCCGCCTGGAAACGCGGCAGATGTTGCGCGATCAGATGGGCTACGAGCACAGGCGGAGCGCTCAATGTAACGCGGCCGGCAAGGGGGATATGAGCGGCCCTCGCCAAACGGTCAATCCCGTTGGCCCCCGCTTCCATCTCTACGGCTCGGGCGAAAACCTCCTTGCCGATCGCGGTGAGTTGGCAGGATCGTGGCAGCCGATCGACGAGTCGCACATCGAGCGCGGTTTCAAGAGCGGTGAGCCGACGACCGACGGTCGCGTGATCGACTTTGAGACTCCGGGCTGCGCCCGACAACGTGCCGCTATGCGCCACGGCCATGAAATAGCGAATGTCTTCCCAATCCATCATATGTGCAAAATATCCCGGATCACTGGCAAAAATATAGAATTTTCGCACACATCCCGCGAGATTATTTTTCAGGCAAAATCAACTTTCTGGATTGCCCTCATGTCTTCACGTGCCATCCGACCAAGGCTGACTCTGATAGGTTCCGCCCTTGGCTTCGTCGTCGTTCTCCTTGACGTCAGCGTCGTCAATGTTGCTCTCGACGCTTTTCGGAGCAGCTTTTCCACCAATGTCGCTGGCCTCGAATGGGTCGTCAACGCGTACACGTTGGTCTTCGCTGCCTTGCTTCTAACGGCGGGCGCACTCGGCGACCGCTTTGGCGCGCGCCAAATATTTCTTGCCGGGTTCGTCCTGTTCACCGCAGCGTCCCTCGCTTGCGGCTTGGCTCCGACGTTGACGGCGCTCGTGGTGGCGCGGATCGTTCAAGGCGCGGGCGCTGCGCTTCTCGTTCCCAACTCCCTATCGCTTATACAACAGGCATTTCCTGACCAGGAGGAACGCAGCCGCGCCATTGGCTGGTGGGGAGCGGCTGGCGGTATCGCCCTTGCAGCGGGACCGGTCGCGGGAGGTTTCCTCGTCGCGCACTTTGGCTGGCGCAGCATCTTTCTCATCAATCTGCCGATTGGGCTGACCGGGTTGGCGGTTACGCTTCGTTTCGCGCGCCTGAGTCCCGCCAATGCACAACGGGCGCTAGACGTGCCGGGACAGGTGGCCGCTATCATTGCGTTGGCGGCGCTCGCAACAGCGTTGATCGACGCCGGCCATCTCGGCTGGACTCATCCAAGAATCATCGGTGCGCTTGTGGTCGCAGTTGTCAGCGCCGTAGCTTTTGTCGCTATAGAGGCGAACAAGGCTACGCCGATGCTCCCGTTGTCCTTGTTCCAGTCGCGCGACTTCACGATAGCATCTGTGAGCGGGGTACTCGTGAATTTTGCCTATTACGGACTGATTTTCGTGTTTAGCCTATTTTTCCAGTGGCAATTAAAATTCGGCCCGGAACAGACGGGCCTTGCCTTTTTGCCGATGACCGTCGTGCTCATGGCGATGAATATTATTGCGGGACGGCTTATCTCACGCTTGGGCGCCCGCCGGTTGATGGTGTTGGGACAAGCGCTCGCAGCCGTTGGTTATCTCCTTCTGATACCCGCCCTTGAAGTCGGCTCCTACGTCATCTTGATCGTGCCGATGCTCATTGCGGCCAGCGGCATCGCCCTCATGGTGCCGACGATGACCAACGTGACCCTCTCGTCCGTGGACCCGTCTCGTGCGGGTATTGCTTCGGGAGTTCTCAACACGGCTCGCCAAGTCGGTGGAATGCTTGGGGTGGCGGTTTGTGGGTATCTGGTTCGGGACGTCACCCCGACCGCCTTCGCGAAAGGGATGCATCTTTCACTTTCCGCTGCTGTCGCGCTTCTGGTGTTTGGCGCCTTGCTCTCCTTCGTTGGATTGGAGCGCCACCAAAAGCTCTCTGCGGCATGACGGTTGCTGATCGGCACCATTATGCGCCGGCGACCAGTAGCAAATCGTCCGCCCAATCAACTGTCACAGCTATTGAGCGGTCGTATTCCAATGGCCACCTTGATCCAGACGCTCGCGGTCGCGGAACATCTGAGCTTCTATCGTGCTGCGCAGGCACTTGGCACCAGTCAATCGAGCGTCAGCGCGCGGATCAAGACGCTGGAGCAAGACCTTGGCGTCCTTCTGTTCGACCGAAACACGCGCGGCGTCCGGCTGACGGAGGCTGGACGCCATTTCGTGGAACGAATAGCAGCGGGAATTGACCAACTCGACCATGCCGTGAAGACCGCCAGCATGACAGCGGCGGGAGAATGCGGCCGCCTGCGCATCGGCATTCACGGCCTGATCGCCGGCAGCTTTCTCGACGACCTGCTGGCTGGCTATCGAGCCAGTCATCCCGGCATCGCAGTTGAGATGACGGAAGCAACCGTGCGCGATGCTGTCGTGCAGGTTCGAACGTGCAAGATCGACGTGGCATTCGTGGTCGGGGCATTCGAACCGCCCGACTGCCACTCACGGCCGATTTGGACGGAGGCGCTGATGGTCGCGCTGCCGGTCGATCACCGGCTTGTCGATCAACCCGGCGTTACGTGGGACGATCTCGCTGCCGAACAATTCCTCACCCGTCACGGCGGCACCGGGCCACAAGTCCAAGACCATATCGTATTGCGCCTCGCTGGCCGTTGGTCTCCCCCTGCGATCCGGCGTTTCGAGGTCGAGCGCGGGACACTGCTATCCATGGTCGCACAGGGCTTCGGGATCACTCTCGTCGGCGAGGCAAGCAGATTGTTCCCGACAGCAGGCGTCGCATTGCTGCCGATCACCGACGAGCCGGGGCCGATCGTCTTCTCGGCGATATGGTCTCCTCATAACCATAGCGCCGCCCTGCGAAACCTGTTCGCTTTGACCGGCGAGATGAGCCGGGCAACGCAATCTCCATAAACATCGTAACAGCGGCAGTCCGTCCTATTCGCCGTCAATAGTATCCGGCGACCCTCCCGCCTCATTTTGCCTGTTGCCTCTCACAAAATCGCCCATTCTCTGATCGGCTCCGACATTTTGCCGATTGGAGCCTGTATGCGCGGAGGCCGAATACTCTGGGGCCAGATTGCCGTCGTCTTTGTCATCGTCCTCATGACGACCTGGGCGGCGACGCAATGGACCGCGTGGCGACTGGGGTTTCAGCCGCAGCTCGGCCATCCGTGGTTCGAAGTGGCCGGGTGGCCGATCTACCATCCGCCCATCTTCTTCTGGTGGTGGTTTTCCTACGACGCCTATGCGCCCGCGATCTTCACCGAAGGAGCGATGATCGCAGCGTCGGGCGGTTTCATCGCCATCGTCGCGGCCATTACCATGTCGATCATCCGCGC
>CAJYHD010000695.1 GCA_913773715.1 uncultured Sphingobium sp. | reverse complement strand
CGCCAGCAGGCGCAGGCTTTCCTAGAGCGCAAGTGGAACAGGGAACATGAGTATCGGCTGATAAAGGAGCTGTGGGCCTTCACCGGCAATCGTATTGCCGTGCGCTATGCCTATGAGTATCGCGATGACGGCGGGCAGTGGTTCCGCGCCTACGGAAACGAAAACTGGCTCTTTGCCGAAGATGGATTGATGTCGAACCGCCACGCCAGCCTCAATGAAATGCCGATCCTTGAATCGGAGCGTAAATTCCGTTGGCCGCTTGGACGCCGTCCCGACGATCATCCGTCGTTGAGCGACCTCGACCTTTGAGCGCGAAACGGACACTTACCGATCGCGAAGCTGCTTTGCCCGCATTGACGGAAGCGTTTCGCGAACATGGTTTCGATGGTGCGACATTGGCCATTTTGTCGAAAGCGACCGGCCTCGGCAAAGGCAGCCTCTACAATTTTTTTCCGGGCGGGAAGGCGGAAATGATGGAGGCTGTCCTCGACAATATCGACCGCTGGTTCGCCAATTCGATTTTCGCGCCGCTGGAAAATCTATCTAGCCCGGCCATGGCGATCGCGTCGATGTTCGAGGAAGTGAAAGCCTATTTTCAGTCCGGGCGGCGTACGTGCATCGTCGGGTCTCTTGGATTGAATTCCTCCGGCGCGGCGTTCTCCATCCCGATCGGCGCATATTTTGCACGCTGGATTTTGGCGCTGTCCCGGTGCCTGGAATCGGGGAAGGTGCCGCCAGCTATGGCCCGCAATCTCGCGGAGGTAACGGTCTCGGGCATACAGGGTGCCATCGTGCTGACACGGGCGCTTGGTGACGACGCTATTTTTGAACGCGTCGTTGATCGCCTCCAGTCATCGTTACTGGATAAGATTGACCGCGACGGTTGAGGACAATCAGCTGCGAAACGTCTCCGCCGCCGCACAGGCGAGCCGGTCGGCCCGTTCATTTTCCGGGTGGCCGGCATGGCCCTTCACCCATTTCCACGTCACCTGATGCGGCCGGGCGGCGGCGAGCAGCGCCTGCCAAATCTCGACATTCTTGACCGGCTTGTTGTCGGCGGTGCGCCAACCCTTCTTCTGCCAGCCGAACACCCACTTGGTGATGCCGTCCATCACATACTTGCTGTCGGTATGGAGTGTGACGCGACATGGCTTCTTTAGCGCATTGAGTGCCTCGACCGCTGCCATCATTTCCATGCGATTGTTGGTGGTCTGCGGCTCGCCGCCCGACAATTCCTTTTCCGTGTCGCCGAAGCGCAACACCGCGCCCCAGCCGCCCGGTCCCGGATTGCCCTTGCACGCGCCGTCGGTGAAGATGTCGACCTGTGGAAGCTCGCTCATGCGCCCAGCAGGTCCGCCGGGTTGGCGCTGGCGTAGAAATCGAGTCGCCGCAGATAGGCAAGCGGGTCCTTCCGCACCACCAGCGCGTCGGCGGGCGTGTTGATCCAGTCATAAGCACGCGTCAGCAGGAACCGTAGCGCCGCGCCCCGGCACAGGACCGGGAAGGCTACACGTTCGGCTTCGCTGAGACCGTGCGTGACCGCATAGCCTTCGCCGAGTGCAGCCGCGCGCGCGCCGAACCAGGTCGCGCCGTCATTGCTGAAGCACCAGGCGCTGTGCATGACGGCGAGGTCATAGGCGCGGATGTCCGTGCAGCTGAAATAGAAGTCGATGAGGCCCGTGACCTCGTCTCCCAGCATCAGCACATTGTCAGGGAATAGGTCCGCGTGGATCACCGATCGCGATAGGTCGGCGGGCCAGTTCGCGTCGAGGAAGGCGAGTTCGTCGCTGACCCGCGCCGCCAAACCCGGCGCGATCCGGTCGAACCCCGCGCCGATCCGCCCGGCCAGATCGTGCCAGCCATCCTTGTCGAGCGTGTTGGGACGAGTGGCGGCAAAGCCCTCCGCCGCCTTGTGCAATCCGCCCAGTGCCGCGCCCGCCGCGCGCGCCTGACCGGTGGTTGGCTCGGTCACGGAAATGCCGGTCAGGAATTCGATCAGGCAGGCGGGCCGTCCGGCAAGCTGTTGCAACCGCTGGCCTTCGCGATCGGCGATGAAACGGGGAACGAGGCATCCGCGCGCGCCCAGATGGTCCAGCAGGTCCATGAAGAAAGGTAGGTCGCCTTCGTCCACCCGCTTTTCGTAGAGCGTCAGGATGTAGCGATGGCCCGATGTTCCGTCCGGTCCGGTCGTCTCCAGCAGATAGTTGCTGTTTTCGACTCCCTCGGCGATGCCCTTGGCCGATACGAGCCGTCCGGCATCATAGCGTGTCAGGAAGGCGTCGATATCCTCTGCGGGAACCTGTGTATAGACGGCCATGGATCAGGCGGCTTCCAGGCCGCGCGGCAGCTTGAACGAGATTGTCTCGCGCGCGGTTTCGACCTGTTCCTCGGTCACGGCAAAGCGGGTGGCGATGCGATCCACAACTTCGCGCACCAGAATCTCGGGCGCGGAGGCGCCTGCGGTCAGGCCGACGACCGACTTGCCTGCCAGCCAGTCGAAATCGATCTCGTCGGCGCGCTGGATGAGGCGGGCGGGGGTGCCTTCGCGCTCGGCCACTTCGACCAGTCTCAGCGAGTTGGAGCTATTGGGCGCGCCGATGACGTACATCGCCTCGCACCGGCTGGCGATCGCCTTGACGGCTGCCTGCCGGTTGGAGGTGGCGTAGCAGATGTCCTCGCCCTTCGGCGCGGAGATTGCGGGGAAGCGGCGCTGGAGCGTTTCCACGATCGCGGCGGTATCATCGACCGACAGCGTCGTCTGCGTCAGAAATGAAAGGTTGCTCGCATCCTGCGGCACGAACGTCTCTGCATCCTCGACCGTTTCGATCAGCGTCATCGCGCCGTCTGGCACCTGACCGAAGGTGCCGATCACCTCGGGATGGCCGCGATGGCCGATGAAGAGGATGTGGCGACCAGCCTCCACTTGCCGCTCCGCCTGCCGATGGACCTTGCTCACCAGTGGGCAGGTGGCGTCGAGATAGTCGAGGCCGCGTTCTTCCGCCTTGGCGGGGACGGTCTTCGGCACGCCATGGGCGGAAAAGACGACCGGCACGCCGTCAGGCACCTGATCCAGTTCCTCGACGAAGATCGCGCCCTTCGCCTTGAGACCATCGACCACGAACTTGTTGTGGACGATCTCGTGCCGCACATAGACCGGCGCGCCATATTTCTCGATCGCGCGCTCGACGATGACGATGGCGCGGTCCACCCCGGCGCAGAAGCCCCGTGGGGCAGCGATCAGCAGGGTCATGGGCGGAAGCGAGGCGGCATCGGTCATGCCTTGCCGCTTAGGCCAATGTCGCCTCGGATGAAAGGGCCGCGATGGATGCGAGCGGCTGGCAGTTGCGAAAGGGCAGGGGGACGGATAAGGAAGCGCAAAGTTTCCGGCCGGTGGGCCATGCAAGGAATGATTGCCTGTGAAATTGTCTCGCCTCGCCATGACTGGAATGCTCGCTCTGGCGCTGGCGGGCTGTTCGCGCCGGGGTGAGATCGACGCGAGCGGCGGCATCGTCGCCGTTCGTTCGGCCTGCCCGGTGGCGGCGATTCCGGCACAGACGGGCGACATCACGCTGTTCAATCCGGCGAACAGCACCGACGCGTCGGCGATCGACGTGGTGGCGAACATCACCAATTTGCGATCGACCTGCGCGCAGACCGATCAATTCTACACAGAGGCGACCTTCACCGTGAATGCGCGCCGCAGCGATGCGAGCGCCGCGCGGCAGGTGACTTTGCCCTACTTCTCCGCCGTGGTGCGGGGCGGCAATGTCGTCACAGCCAAGCGGCTGGGACAGGTGACGCTGAACTTCGCGGCAGGCGAATATCGCGCCAGCGCGCAGGGCAAGGCGGGCGCCTATGTCGACAAGGCCGCCGCCACGCTCCCGGCCGACATCCAGACCAAGATCACGCAGAAGCGCAAGGCGGGCGACGCCGACGCTGCGATCGACCCCTTCGCGCAGCCGGACGTGAAGGCGGCGCTGCTCAAGACCAGTTTCGAACTGCTCGTGGGCTTCAACCTGACCCAGGATCAGCTGCGATATAACGCCACGCGGTAATCAATCAGCCCTTCCCCGTTCGGGCTGAGCTTGTCGAAGCCCTTTTCCTTTACGAAGATAAGAGCGGCCTTTCGACGGCTCAGGGCGAACGGGACTTGCAGGAAAGTTTCGTCGTGTCCCTTTACACCCGTTTTACCGCCCATCTCGACGCCGTGCTCGACGCGCTGGAAGCCGAGGGGACTATTCCC
>CAJYHD010000694.1 GCA_913773715.1 uncultured Sphingobium sp. | reverse complement strand
GCCGTCCCTCTCCTCTTTGGCAACGGGATATGGAATGCGCACACTCGGTCTGATCGGCGGTCTTAGCTGGACGTCCACCGCCCGCTATTATGAGATCATCAATCAGGCCGTGCAGCGCGCCAAGGGTGGCCTGCATAGCGCGCCGCTGTTGATCGAGAGCCTCGACTTCTCCGCCATCGCCCGCTCCACGACACCAGAGGAGTGGAATAATGCCGCGGAGATATTAATCGCGTCGGCGCGGCGGTTGGAGCAGGCGGGCGCGGGGAGCCTGCTCATTTGCGCAAATTCGATGCACCGCGTCTATGACGAGGTGCAGGCGCAGGTTGGGATCCCGATCATCCACATCGCCGAAGTGGTCGGCGACAGGATGCAGGCGGATGGCGTGGAGAAGGCGGCGCTGATCGGTACGCGCAACGTCATGACCGAGAAATTCTATCGCCAGCGGCTCGTATCGCACGGTGTTTCGCTGCTGCCTGCGGACATGAAGCTGGCGGACCGGATCGACCGCATCGTCTATGACGAACTGACGCTCGGCAAGGTCAGCCGGGAATCCGAGCGCTTCATGAAGTCGGAACTGACCGATATCGCCAAGCAGGATGTGCAGGCGGCGATCCTTGCCAATACCGAACTGGAGCGGATCGTCGATGTGAAAGCCAATGTGCTGCCCATTTACGATTGCACCAGCATCCATGCGCGTGCGGGCGTCGCCTTCATTTTGGGCTGACCTGTCCGGCGAAGACGGGATTATCACGACTTTCCCTGCGTTTATCGCGCAAAGAGAGGAAAGTCATAATGCTTGCCACCGCCCGTCGCGAATTGCTGACCCGTCCCGTCCTGTCACTCGTTCAATCCGCCATGCCGCGCCTTTCCGCTACGGAGAACGAGGCGATCGACGCGGGTGACACATGGTGGGACGCAGCGCTGTTCACCGGCAACCCGGACTGGGATGTCTTGCTGGCCGTACCGCCGGCCAAGTTGACGCAGGAGGAGCAGGCATTCCTCGATGGGCCGGTCGAAACGCTTTGCGGCATGATCGACGACTGGCGAATGACGTGGGAAACGCACGATCTGTCGCCAGAGGTGTGGGAGTATCTAAAGCGGGAAAAATTCTTCGGGATCATCATTCCCATGGAGTTTGGCGGCCTCGGTTTCTCGAACTTCGCGCATAGCGAGATCGTACGAAAGATCGCGACCCGCTCGGTTCCCACCGCGGTCACGGCGATGGTTCCCAATTCGCTGGGTCCGGGCGAACTGATGATCCGCTTCGGCACGAAGGATCAGCAAGACTATTGGTTACCCCGCCTCGCAGATGGGCGCGAGATACCCGCTTTCGGGCTGACCAGTGCGGAGGCAGGCTCTGATGCCGCGGCGATGGTCGATGAAGGCGTCGTCTGCAAGGGCGAGTGGCAGGGCGAGGAAGCCGTCGGCATCCGCCTCAACTGGCACAAGCGCTACATCACGCTAGGGCCTGTCGCAACGATCCTGGGACTCGCATTCAAGCTGCGCGATCCCGATGCACTGCTCGGCGAGAAGGAAGATTTGGGCATCACGCTCGCGCTCGTGCCGACGGATCTTCCCGGCGTCGAAATCGGGCGGCGGCACATCCCGTCGATGCAGAGCTTCCAGAATGGTCCAAACGAGGGACATGATGTCTTCGTGCCGCTCGACAACATTATCGGCGGACCGGAGCGCGCCGGACAGGGTTGGCAGATGCTGATGAGCGCGCTTGCGGCGGGACGTGGCATCTCCCTCCCCTCGCTCTCGGCAGCCGCAGGTGCCTTTGCCGCGCATACGACCGGCGCCTATGCGCGCATCCGGTCTCAATTCAATCTGCCCATCGGCAAATTCGAAGGCATACAGGAGCGGGTCGCACGCATCGCCGGTAATGCTTATCTGCTCGACGGCGCGCGGGGGTTGACCTGTGCGGGCCTCGATGCCGGCCATCATCCTGCCGTCATCGCTTCGATCATGAAGCTGCATGCAACCGAACGGATGCGCACGGTCATCAACGATGCGATGGACGTGCATGGCGGCAAGGCAGTGATCGAGGGGCCGAACAACTATATCGGCAACCATTATCGCGCCATCCCTGTCGGCATCACGGTGGAAGGCGCGAACATCCTCACGCGCAGCCTGATGGTGTTCGGGCAAGGCGCAATCCGGTCGCATCCCTATCTGCTCGATGAAATCCGCGCCGTTGGCGTCGATGAACGCGGACAGGCGCTGGCTCAGTTCGACGCGGTGCTGTGGAAGCATGTCGGTCATGCGCTCAAGACAGCGATTCGCGCCTTTGCACGCGGATGGACGGGCGGCCTGTTTGCGCCTGCCCCCGACGCTGGCCGAGCGACCCGCTTCTATCGGCAAATGGGCCGCTATGCCGCCGCTTTTGCCTTTACCTCCGACATTGCCTTCCTGACACTGGGAGGTGAATTGAAGCGTCGCGAGCTGTTGTCGGCGCGGCTCGGCGACATATTGTCCGAACTCTATCTTCTGTCAGGCGCCCTCATGCGTTGGGAGGATGAGGGACGACAGGATGAGGACTTCCCTCTCCTCGCCTGGTGCATGGAAAGCGGTTTCGCGACGATCGAACAGCGTTTCGTCGAGATCATCGCGAATTTCCCTGCGCGACCCGTGGGATGGATGCTGCGACTATTCATCCTGCCTTACGGGCGGCGGCGGCATGGTCCGTCCGATCGCATTATCCGTCAATGCGCAGAGATCGTTACCGAACCCTGCGCCGCTCGCGAGAGATTGATCGACAATGTCTTCATCGGTGGCCCCAACGAGCCGGTCGCGAAACTGACCGAAGCGTTCCGCCTGATGGTCGACACTCAGCCGATCCACGATCGCTTGCGCAAGGCACGAGTTAAGGACTGGAAAATCGCGCATGAGCGCGGCCTGATCGATGACGCGGAACTGGCGCAACTTCGGTCAGCCGACGAGGCGGTCGCGGATGTCATCGCAGTCGATGACTTTCCGCCCGACGAAATCGGGTCTGTCGCAAAGCCATCCCTTGCTGACGCAGCGGAATGAATCACTGCGGTACGCTCCTCGCGGAGCGTGCCTTTAGAAGGTGACAGGCACCGGTTCGTCCCCGGAATAGTCGTAAAAGCCCCTGCCCGTCTTGCGGCCGAGCCAGCCAGCCTCGACGAGCTTCAGCAGAATAGGCGCGGGACGATATTTCGGATCGCCGAAATCTGCCTGGAAGATGCGCAGAATTTCCAGCACCGTGTCGAGGCCGACCAGATCGGCCAGCGTCAATGGACCCATGGGGTGGCCAAGGCCCAGTTTCACGCCTGCATCGATGTCCGGGATCGACGCCAGCCGCTCGCCGACCGCGAAGAAGGCTTCGTTGAGTAAAGGAAGCAAGATGCGGTTGACGACGAAACCGGGGCGATCGGCGGCGATGATCGTCTTCTTGCCCGCCTGCTGTCCGAAGGCCTCCGCTGCCGCGACCGTCTCGTCTGACGTCGCCAACCCGCGAATGATCTCAAGTAACGGCATCAACGGCACGGGGTTGAAGAAGTGCATGCCGATGAAGCGAGCGGGATCGGGCGCGGCCTGCGCTAGCCGCGTGATGGAGATCGAGGATGTATTGGATGCGAGGATCGCGTTCGGCGAGAACACTTCGCCGATGCCTGCGAAGATTTTCCGTTTCACATCTTCGCGCTCGGTCGCCGCTTCGATGATGAGGTCGGCCTCTGCCATTGGCGAAAGATCGGCGACGGGATCGATCAGGCCAACCGCAGCGTCTCGCCCAGCCTGATCAAGCTTTCCCTTCTCGACCGCGCGATCCAGCTGTTTGACTATGCCAGACTTGCCCTTTTTCGCGGCATCGAGCGAAATATCCGAAAGCAACACACGCAAACCCGATTGTGCGGCGATCTGCGCGATACCGCTTCCCATCTGGCCTGCGCCGACGACACCGACGATCTTCATGCTCATCCTTCCCACACGTTGATGCTGTGTCGTTACATCAAGCCTGCGGAATCGAAAACCATTCCTGTCAGCGGACGGGCGTCCAGGTCTGCGTCTTGCAGAAGAAGGCGATGCAGCCCTGCACCTTCAGTGTGCCATTGCCATTTCGGCTGACCTTGCTGGTATAGCTCTTGCCGCTTTCTGGATCATAGATCGTCCCTTTCCAGATGTCGCCGTCTTCCCGGAAGCCGGAGAGCAAAGCGAGACCCGTCAGCGGCTTGGAGCGGAGCGCAGGATCAGGATTTTTGATATCGGTCTGGGGACGTCCAGGTGTCGGCTTCACGATTTTTTCGATCTTGCCGCAAATCTCACGCCCGCATGGCGCGATCTGGACGATCGCCTTTCCGTCGACCGTCGCCCACCGGCCCGTAATTGGCTGCGCAGCCTGAGCGGGCATGGCAGCCAATATGGCGACGACAGTAGCGGTGAAAAGGGAAAGAGTTTTCATGCGATCCTCTCGAATATTGTCAGAGCAGGATAGGTAGCGAAAAGCCCGTCTGTCCAGCGCGTAAAGCGCCTTTAGACGTACGAAGTAAGGGGACGCTACGGCAGCGCCCCCTTCCCTGTCCGCTTCGGTTAGAATGCAGTGCTGATCGAACAGGCCGCTGGGCCAAGGATAACGACAAACAGCGTCGGCAAGATGAAGAGAATCAGCGGCACCGTCATGATCGCGGGCAGACGAGCGGCCTTTTCCTCGGCGCGCATCATGCGCTCGTGGCGGAACTCGGCCGATAGCACGCGCAGGGCGCTGGCGAGCGGCGTGCCATACTTTTCTGTCTGGATCATGGTCGTGACCACGCCCTTGACCGCATCAAGCTTCACGCGGGTCGCAAGATTCTCGAACGCCATGCGCCGTTCGGTGAGGAAGCTTAGCTCGATCGCCGTCAACTGGAACTCGTCGCCAAGTTCGGGATAGGCCTTGCCCAATTCGCGTGACACGCGAGCGAACGCGGCGTCGACGGTCAGGCCTGCTTCCGCGCAGATGACGAGAAGGTCGAGCGCATCGGGCAGTCCCTTGCGGATCGCGGCAGAGCGCTTCTGCACCTTGTTGTCGATATAGATGTCGGGTGACTTGTACGACAGCAACAAAATCACGGCGAAGGCGAAGAAGCGCTTGAGTGGTCCCCACTCGGGATTGATGCCGACGCCGTAGAGGAGGATCGCGGCCAGCCCACCTATCACGATCGGGACTGCCATGCGACCGAAGATGACGGCGACGGCCCAATCCTTCGACCGGATACCCGCTTGTGCCAAGCGGATCTGCGCATCCTTCAACTGGTCGTCCTGCAACACCTTCAGGCTCGACAGGAAGGACCGCATGTGATCGGTCGTCTGGTTCTTCTGCACCAGCTTGGCGCGACGCTTGGCGGTCGAAGCGGTGATGCCCGCCTTCAGCTGCTCGCGACGGTCGTTCAGTGCTTTCACGCGCTTCGCCATCGGATCGCGCACCGTCATCACGGCGTAGAGCACGTACAGCATGGCGAAGGTGGCCAGGGCGGCCAGCAGCGTACCGAAGTCGGTTGCGGTCAGGCCGAACAAGGTTCCTGCGGGATTGGGAGCGTCCATGTTTTAAGCGTCCTTCCCGATCAGATTTCGAAGTTGACCATCTTGGCCATGATGAACGCTCCGATGCTCATCCACATCATGCCGCCGATGCCGATGACCTGCATCAAGGACAGGCCGAACACACCGGCGGGATCGGGCGTGAAGAAGGGCTTCATATAGTCGAAGTTGATGTAGGAGATGAGGCCAAAGACCAGGAACGGCAGTACACCGATGATATAGGCCGACGCCTTGGATTCCGACGACATGGCGCGGATCTTCAGCTTCATCTGCGCACGCTGGCGCAACACCGTCGCAAGGTTCGACAGGGTTTCGGCGAGGTTACCGCCCGTCTCACGCTGGATCGAAAGGGTGATGACGAAGAACTGGAATTCCGGCGTACCGAGACGATCGGCCGTTTCCTGCAACGCCTGATCCATGCTCTTGCCGATCTTGATCCGCTCGGTGATGAGCTTGAACTCCTCCCCGACCGGGCCGGGGATTTCGGTCGAAACGACGCTTAACGTCTCGGAGATAGGCAGGCCTGAGCGCAGACCGCGTGTCAGCAGTTCGAGCGCGTCGGGGAATTTAGCTGTGAACTGCGCAATCCGCTTGTTGATCAGGCGACCAATCCAGAGGTGCGGCAGGCCAAGGCCAGCGGCAAGGCCGAGCATCAGCGCCATCAGGAACGGCCATCCCCGCAATGCCAGCAGCGCGGTTACCATCATGAAGATGATGGCGTTCGCCGTCATATACTGGCTGAGCGTCCATTTCTTGCCCGTCATCTTGATGCGTTTTGCAAGATTGTCGGGATTGGGCACCAGCGACACCAGCATCTGCATGTCGCCGACCGCCGACTTGTTGGCGATCGCCTTGCGCATCCGCGCTTCCAGCAAAGCTTCGGCAGAGTCACTATGACGCCCACGAATGGTCGCGACGCGGCGCTTCTGCGCCTTGTCGGCGGACGGCCCGGCAAACGCCATGACGCCCAGCCCAGCGAGCGTCATGAGGAGCACCATGATCAGAAAGAAATTGCCGTCCATCGCCTCAGCCTGTTCGTCATGCGGCGGGCTTGCTCATGAGAGCCGGCACGCCAAGGAGATCAATCTTCAAGCACGGGCGTCTTCGCCTTGCGGCGCGACGGGATCATGCTCTTGAAATCGATCTTGCCCAGCAGGGATTCGCCCTTCTTGGCGGCGGGCTTCCCCAGAGTCTCTTCGACTTCGGCTGCGCCCATCACTTCATTCAACATCGTAGCACAAGCCACGCCCACCTTGCTCGTCTTGGCGGCTTCCGCGATCGACTTGCCAAGCTTTGCCGCTTGCGCGCCGATGCGAACGTCGAACGGGATCAACACGTCGACCTTGCGCTCGATCGAGTTTTCGAAATCCTTGCGGCTGATTTCGGGCGATCCGGCATGGACGCGGTTGGCGATCACCAGCACACGCGAATGCGGCGCATTGCTGCGCAGCCAGGCGAGGATACGGATCGTGTCCCGTGCGCCGGCCAGCGTCAACTCCGTGACCAGTACCGCTACGTTGACATCGGCCATCAGGTGCGGATGCTGGATCAGCATGCCGCGCGGAAGGTCGATGACACTGCATTCGAATGCGGCGCGAAACTCTTCCAGCAGCTGGTAATAGGCCCCGCCATCTGTCAGCATGGGCTGGTTGATCGGCGCTTCCGCCGACAGGATCGCCAGCGTATCGCTCGCGCGCACCATGGCACGCTCGATGAACAGGCCGTCGATGCGGCTCGGATTTTCAATCGCGTCCGTCAGACCCCGACCCGGCTCCAGATCGAGCGCCAGCGCATTGGTGCCGAAATGCACGTCTAGGTCGAGCAGGGCGGTTGGTTTCTTCTTCTTTTCACTCAGCAGCCAAGCCAGCGAAGTCGAGAGGCTCGACGCCCCTACCCCGCCGCGCGTGCCTACGACCGCGACAGTCATGTGCGGATGCTCCGGCGCGGCGTCACGCGGGGCCATGAACACGGCCTGTGCCTGCGATAACGCATCGCGCACTTGATCCGCACCGAAGGGCTTCAACAGATAATCCTGAATGCCGCTCGCAACCAGATCACGATAGAGGCGCACGTCGTTGACCTGACCCGCCGCGATGACGACGGTGCCGGGTTCGCAGACTTCCGCCAGCGAATTGATGTCGTTGAGCGGATCGCCGCTCTCGCTCATGTCGACGAACAGGATCTGCGGCGACGCGGTGATCGACAAGGACTGCACGGCGTTGCGCATGCCACCCTTGTTGACCTTCTCCGGCGCCCAGCCAAGCTCGGCGCAGATGGCACGCAGCAGATCGAAACTGGTGTCGTCGCATACGAAGGCGTGGAACGGATCGCGCTGGCCGGACATGCCGGGCTTCCAGGGGGCATTCATGTTAATTAGTTCCTCCCGCAGAAAGTCGCCTCAGATCGCCAGCACCCGTCGGAGCCTTGTCACGATAGGTCGAGATGGCCCGGTTGGATGTGACTGTCCGCAGTTCGCTTTCGGTGCCCTGCCCGCGCACCAGATCCTCCGGATTGGCGACCATCGCCGCGAAATTGCTGTTCACTCCGCAGCCGAAATTGCTGGAGGTCGCGAGATGGACGCTCGTCTCGGCCTTCTGATGCCAGTCGGGGCAGCCGGGAACGCTCGCCATCGAACGGCGAACGATGAGGCGGACGGCCCCCGCCGGCGCCTCGCCCGCTGTCGCCGAGCTGTCCTCCCCAACGAGCATGCCGTGCCGGGCGGCGACATCGGCAATGCCGTCGCGGACTTCAGGGCTGACATAGGACGCATCGCCGGAGATCGCGATCTGGTCGCCATAGCCAAGGCCGATCGACACGAACCAGTCGTTCAGCCGGCGCGCTTCCTGCGGAGCCAGCGCACCATTCGCCTGAACGTCGAAGACATAGGAGGCATAGCTGACGACCGGCTGATGAACCGAGTCGACACCGCGGTTGGGCCGGTCCTTGCCCAGAGCTGCGAAAGGGAGGGTCGTAGCGAGAAGCGCGCCCGCAATCTTGATGGACAGAGAGGTCATATATCTAATCCTTCCGTCAGAAGCTGAAACCGGGGGCGACTTCGCCCGCCTTGCCGCGCGGTGCGGTCGCCTTCGGCGCGACGGTGATCGGCGTCGGCGAACCCGGCGCACGAACGGGCTGGTTAGGCCGCGCTCCGCTCACCCCGTCATTACCCTGCTGCGCCAGAAGCCCCTGCGCCTCATTGGCGACGCGGAAACCATCCGTCGGCAAGCGCACATCAGAAGCGTTCATCGGCTTCACCAGATACGGCGTGACGACGATCACGAGTTCAGTCTCCGAACGCTGGAACTGGCGCGACTTGAACAGGCTGCCCAGGATCGGGATGTTGCCCAAGCCCGGCACCTTGTTGATGCCGTTGCTCGTGTCGTTGTTGAGCAGGCCCGCGATCATGAACGCCTGACCCGAACCCAGCTCGACCGTGGTTTCGGCCGTACGGCTCTTCAGCGCAGGCACATTGGCATTCAGCGTGAAGTCGAGGCTGGAAACGGTCGGGCGGACCCGCAACGAGATGCGGCCATCGGCAAGCACGGTCGGCGTAAACGCCAGTTGCACGCCATATTGCTTGAACTCGATGCTGTTGCCCTGCGTACCGTTGCTGACGGTGTAGGGATATTCGCCACCCGCCAGGAAGCTGGCGGTTTCGCCCGACAGCGCGGTCAGGTTGGGCTGGGCGAGCGTCGTAGCAAGACCGCTGGATTCTGCGAGATCCAGCATTCCAGCGATATCCATGCCGAGTATCTTAGCAACACCGCCTATGCTGTACGATCCGTTGGCGGGATTGGTAAAAGTCCAATAGGCCTCTTCAGACTGAGTAGGGCGCGTGTATTCAGCGAAATTCCGCGTACCGCCGCCAATGCTGCCGCCGTAATATTTACTGGTCGACGCGAAGTTGGTGCCAATCTTGTGACCCAAATCCTTGCTGACTTCGGCGATCTTGACCTGCAACATCACCTGCAACGGCGTCGCCATCCGCAAGCGACTGACGACGGTCACGTCCTTGCCGACGAACGCCTGCGTCAGACGCTCGGCCTCGGCCGCGTCTTCAGGCGCCTTGATGGTGCCGGTTAGCAGGACCATGCCGTTCATCTTGTTGACCGCAACATTTGCGTCCGGCATCGCCAGCTTCAGCATGTCGTCGATGCTGGTCAGGTTGTTGCCGACGCGCACCGTACCGGAAAACAGCACCTTGCCGTTCTTCGCCGTGGCAAAGACCGTGGTTTCACCCGCCTTCTTCGCGATCAGGTAGAGCTGGTTCTGCGAGCGGACGTGGACGTCCATGACGTCGGGGTTGGCGATCACCACGTCCGACATCGGGGCCGACAGGTTGATGACCTTGCTGCCGCCGACCGACATCAGGATCGCGCTGTCCTGCTCGGCAGCGGGCGCGGCGTTGAGCGCGGTCGCGGGGGCCACCAGCGCCGCTACGGCAATGCCGACGGCAATCGCGGGGCCGCTGATCATGTGGATGGACTTCATCTTACTTCCCCCCGACCGGAACTTCGGTCACGTTGGTGCCGCGGGCGACGCGGATCACAGGGCCAGAAATCACTGCTGACGGAGCGGCTCCGGTGGCCCCTGATGCGGCTGCACCATCTGCCTTGGCAGGCACGGAGCTGCGCTGGTAACGCGATACGTCCGCACCGGTGGAATAGGTCGATCCGCGATCGACGGGCGACGACGCCATGCGGGCGATGATAGACTTCTCGCCCTTGGGATTGGCGCCGTCCGGCAACTCGACATCGCTGCCCGCAATGGCCGCATCAAGATCAGCGACATTGTCGGCAATCGATCGCAGCGACATGGAGAGTGAGCCGATCGTCTGGGCGACGGCAATCTTTTCGGCGATCTTGGGCGTCACTTCGATCGTGACGTTCGAGAAGGTGCGCACTTCCGGCTTCCCGTCAGCGCCCATCGCGTCCATGCGCTGGTCGGTGGCGAGAACGCGAAGGTTGCGCAGGATCGTCTCCGACACCTTGAGCGGATCGCCGTCGCCGCCGCCAGCCACGCTCTGCGTGAGGACGAGGTCGATGCGATCGCCGGGGAAAACGAAGCCTGCCACCGAGCTCTGCGTCGAAACCGGCACGGTAACGGCGCGCATGCCAGCGCCCAGCGCCGCTGCGAGGAACCCGCGTTCGCCCGGCTTCACCAGCGAGCCTTGCGTCAGCGGCTGTCCGGCGGTGATGGCGGTTCGCACGACGCTGCCCGCGAGCTTGGCCGGATCTGCCTGACCGCGCAGATAATAGGCCTGCTCGACCAGATCCTTGGGCCAGGGCTGGAAACGGAAGCTTTCCGCATCGAGAATGGTGCCGACCGGCAGAGCCTTGGTCGCAACCAGAACGTTGGGCAGATCCGACTGGACCGGCATCGCCGCCGCGTTCACGACAGGCGTGCTCGACGAATTCAACATGTTGCGTGCAAGCAGGGCTGTAGTGACCGCTATGATAAGCGCTCCAGCCAGCAACACGATCTTCTTGGCATCCATGACGAAATTCGCCTCCCTCAAGCGGGTGTATTGGCCCGATTGACCCACATATTACGCAAACTGGTTAAAATATCGTTCGCCAAGCAGCCAAAGTGCCGCCAGCGAGATTGCAATGCCGTAAGGTATCTCTGGCGGCCCCTCGCGGCGCGTCACCCTGTGATGGATGACGG
>CAJYHD010000693.1 GCA_913773715.1 uncultured Sphingobium sp. | reverse complement strand
GGATCGGGACGCTGGGGCGCAGTGCGGCCATCGACGGGCTGGCAAAGGCGGGACGGATCGACGTCAGGAAACTGCGCGGCGCGTGGGAGAGCTTCCTGATCGCAGTGGTCGATCGCCCGGCGCCGGATGTGCCGCGCGCACTGGTGATCGTGGGCAGCGACCGGCGTGGGACCGCTTACGGTGCCTATGAACTGTCGCGCGCCATCGGCGTGTCACCATGGAACTGGTGGGCGGACGTGACGCCGCTGCATCGGGATGCGTTGCATATCGCGGCGGAGACGCGGCGCTTCGGCCCGCCCTCGGTCCAGTATCGCGGCATTTTCCTGAATGATGAGGATTGGGGACTGGTGCCTTGGGCCGCCGGTACCCATGCGCCGGACGAAAAGCCGCTTGGCCCCAAGACATATCAGCGGGTCTTCGAACTGCTGCTGCGGCTGAAGGCCAATCTGCTCTGGCCCGCGATGCACAAGGTTACGCGGCCTTTCAATGCGAGCCCCGGCAATGCCGCGCTGGCGGACCGCTATGCGATCGTCATGGGGTCGAGCCATGCCGAACCCATGCTGCGCAACAATGTCGGCGAATGGACTGCGCCGCCCGCAGACTTCGACTATATCCGCAACCGCGAGGGCGTGCGGGCTTATTGGGAGGGCCGGGTCAAGGCCAATTCCGGTTATGACAGCATCTGGACGCTCGGCATGCGCGGCATCCACGACAGCGGCATGGTCGGCCCTAAGACGCTGGAGGAGCGCCGCGCCGCGCTGGAACAGATTTTCGCCGACCAGCGTGCAATGCTGGGCGCGGCGGGCATGGGCGAAGCCCCGCAGGTCTTCACCCCCTATAAGGAGGTGCTGGATATCTACCGCACGGGCCTGAAGGTGCCGGACGATGTGACGCTGATGTGGCCGGACGATAATTTCGGCTATATCCGTCACTTTCCCGATGCGGCGGAACGCGCGCGCAAGGGCGGATCGGGGGTCTATTACCATCTCTCCTATCTCGGCGCGCCGCTCTCCTATCTCTGGCTGTCAACCACGCCGCCTGCGCTGATCGTCCAGGAGATGGGTCGGGCGTGGGAGCTGGGCGCGCGCAGAATTTGGGTCGCCAATGTCGGCGACATCAAGCCGGCGGAACTGGCGATCGACACCTTTCTCAGCATGGCTTGGGATGTGGATCGCATGCGCAAGCAACCGATCGATGGCTTCGTCGCGAAGTGGGCTGCGGAGAATATCGGGATGCAGGCTGCCGAGCCTGTCGCCGCGATCCTGCGCGATTATCACCGCCTCAACTTCGCGCGGCGACCGGAGCATCTGCAATGGTATCTGCCGGGCGAAAAGGCGCGGCCCAGTCCGCTGTCGATCGCCGAGGCCGATGCGCGCTTGGCCGAGTTCGCGAAAATGGAGCGAGCGGTCGATCAGGCGGAGGCGCTGGTTCCGCCCGAGCGGCGCGACGCCTTCTTCGAACTGGTGCGCTATCCCGTCGCCGCTTCCGCCGCCGCCAACCGGCGCGTGCTTGCCGCCGAAGCGCATGACCGGCTGCGCGACAGTGATCTTGCCGAAGCGACCCGCCGCGCCGCCATCGCCAATGCGGCGGACGAACAGGTCAAGGCGCTCACCCGCCGCTACAATCGGGAGATTGCGGGCGGCAAGTGGCGCGGCATGATGGCGGTCGAGCCAGCGGACGGACAATGGCGCAGTTATCGCCTCGCCGCGCCATTGCTGCCCGCGCCGGATGCCGTGGCTCCAGCGGGTGACGCCATGGCAGCGACACATGTCGAGCCTGATCCGATGCTCACGCCGCGGAATTTCACCATGTCCGGTGGGTGGCGGCGAGTGGACGGTCTGGGTAGGCAAGGCGCTGCCCTTGCCGCGACGCAGAAAGGCGGTGCGGTCATTGGGCGCATCACGCTACCCCAAGGGCAGTGGCGCGCGATGGTCGATCTGATCCCCTCTTATGCCGATCATGACGGCGATCCCCTGCGGCTGACGGTGACGATTGATGGCAAGGCGCTGCCTTTGAGCATCCCGCGTGAAACCGGTAACAAGGCCTGGGCAGCCGCCGTTCTCGACAACCGCATCCCCGTGCCGCTGCGCGCAATTTTGGATGCGGGCGCGCACCGGATCGACATCACAGCACGTGATAGCGGCGTCTTGGTCGAAGCGATCCGTTTCGAACTTGTCACCGACCGCGAGCCGCAACATGGCTTGCATTGATCTCATATTGCGTGATAACTGCCCACTATGTGGCATGAAGCGCCGGACGCCAGAACAGAGCATGGTGGCGCGTCCCCATGGCGGAGGATGATGTAAGAGTGGCTGAAACGATCCGACCCGTCCGCCTGCAAAATTATCTCGCCTATGGCTCCAACGATGTGCTGGGCGCGGGATCGATGGCAGTCATTTCCGGCTGGGTGCTGATCTTCTACACCCAGTTCTGCGGACTGTCCGCCGGGCAGGCGGCGACGATCTTCGCGGTCGCACGCATCCTCGACGCCTTCGCCTCGCCGATGATCGGCTATATCTCCGACCATTTCGGATCGACCGCGCTCGGCCGCCGCTTCGGTCGCCGCCGCTTCTTCATCCTCGCCGCCATCCCTCTGCTCCCCAGCTTCGCGCTGATGTGGCTGCCGGGTCAGGGCTTCCTCTATTATCTCGTGAGCTATGTGCTGTTCGAGCTTGTCTATGCGATGGAAATCATCCCGTTCGAGACGCTCGCCGCCGAAATGTCGAGCGACTATCGCACCAAGGCGAAATTCGCCGGATCGCGCATCCTGTTCGGGCAGGCGTCGGCGATTCTCGCGGGCTTCCTGCCGTTGTGGCTCATCAACGCGCTCGGCCGTGACAGCGCCGACACCTTCTTCTACATGGGCCTGATCTTCGCCGCCCTGTTCATGGTGACGGCGGGACTGCTCTATCTGTTCAGTTGGGAACGGCTTGTGCCAGGCGGCGCGGAGGCGCTGGCGGCATCGGCCAAGGCACCGTCGAGCGGCGCGGGACCGGTGGGGGCATTGAAGGCGCTCTATAGCAACCTCTTTTCGACCATGCGTATCCGCGCCTTTCGCCTGCACCTTGGCATGTATCTGGGCGGCTATATCAGCCAGGATATCTTCAACGCAGCCTTCACCTTCTTCGTGATCTTCGCGCTGGCGGGATCGACGGCGATCGCATCGGGGCTGCTCGGCACCATGTATATCGTGCAGTTCGTCGCGGTCATCATCGCCATCAACCTCGCGCTGCGCGCCTCCCCCAGCCGCGCCTATCAGGTTGCCGCCGCCGACTTCGCGGTTGGCGTGTTCGCGCTGATCGGATTGTGGCTGGCGGGCGTGCCGGCGACATCGCCCTGGATCTGGATGCCGATCATCCTGGCGGGCCTCGGCCGTGGGGCGCTGAACTATATTCCCTGGGCGACCTATAATTACATGGCCGACGTCGACGAGATCGTGACCGGCCAGCGGCGCGAGGGCAGCTTCGCGGGCGTCATGACCTTCGTGCGCAAGGCGACACAGGCCGCCGCCGTCGCAGGCGTCGGCTTCATCATGCAGGCGGGCGGCTTCGTGTCGGGCGCGCAGGTGCAGAGCCATGGCGCGATCCTGACCATGGCGCTGCTGCTGGGCGTCGGCACGGTCGGTTGCCTGATCGCGGGCATGATCGTCTCCACCCGCTTCCGCCTCAGCCCCGCGACGCATGACATATTGATGCACGAGATCGAACATCTGCGCAGCGGCGCGCGCCAGCCCAGCTCCCCGGGCGCGGCCACGGTCGTGGAGGATCTGTCGGGTTGGCGCTATGACCAGCTCTGGGGCAACAATCCCGTCGCGAAACGATAGAGAGGTTCCTGCCGATGCGTGCTGCCGCCCTGCTCCTGCCCCTTGCGCTGATCGGCGCGTCCGGTCCCGCGCTGGCGCAAAGCTGGTCGCGTAGCTGGATGGGCGCGCCGCAGGTGTGGACAGCGCTGTCCGAGAAGCGCCCGGACCTGACCGACCGCACGGTGCGGCAGGTGGTGCGCATCTCCAATGGCGGCGATCGCATCCGCCTGCGCCTGTCGAACGAGATGTCGCTTGCGCCGCTTACGGTGGGCGCGGTGCATGTCGCGCTGGCGGGTGAGGATGGGGGGATCGTTCCGGGCAGCGACCGCACCGTATCGTTCAATGGCATGCAGGGCACGACCATCCCCGCGCGCGCGCCGCTGCTGAGCGATCCGATCGACATGGCCGTCAAGCCGCTCACGCGCCTGACCGTCAGTATCCATCTGCCGCAGGGGGTCGCGGCGCCGACCGTCCACAGCTATTCCGCCGCCACCAACTGGATCGCGGCGGGCGACCAGACGGGCGCGGCGCAGATGACTGCCGCTTCGGTGATAGGCCCGCGCCTGATCCTCTCCGCTGTGGAGGTCGAAAGCCGCCGCCCAGCGACCACCATCGTCACGCTGGGCGACTCCATCACCGATGGCGTGCGAGCCACCAATGACAGCAACCGCCGCTGGCCTGACCTCCTCGCCGAACGCTTGCAGAAGGCGGGACGCACCTCGGTCGGTATCGCCAATGCCGGGATCAGCGCCAACCGGCTGCTGTCGGAAGCCGAAGGCTATAACGCGCTCGCCCGTTTTGATAGCGACGTGCTGGCGGTGCCGGGCGTCACCCATGTCGTGATCCTGGAAGGCGTCAACGACATAGGCGGAGCGGCGCGCGCAAAGCAGCCGATGCTGACGCCCGAAACGGTGATCGGCGCCTATCGCCAGATGATCGCCCGCGCTCATGCCCGCAACGTCAAGGTCATCCTCGCCACCATCCTCCCCTACAAGGGCGCAGGCTATTGGAGCGACGAGGGGGACGTGGTGCGGATGAAGGTCAACGAATGGATCCGCTCCAACAAGGAAGCAGACGGCTTCGTCGATTTCGACAAGGCAATCGGCGATCCCGCCGACCGCGCGCGCATGGCGAAGCCCTATGATGTAGGCGACGCGCTGCATCCCAATGATGCAGGCTTCCGCGTGATGGCCGATGCGTTCGACCTGAAGCTGTTTCGATGATCGCGCCGCTCCTGCTAATGGCCGCGGCGGCAAGTGGGCCGGTCGCTCCCAAGCCGCTGTTTCGCCATCATGCACCGGATCGCGAAACA
>CAJYHD010000692.1 GCA_913773715.1 uncultured Sphingobium sp. | reverse complement strand
GAGCGTCAGGCACGCGGTGAAATTCGCCTCACGGCCGGCGCATACTTCACCGGAATGGTCGGGAAGGCAAAGCGCGATGAACTCGACCTGGCGAGGAGCCTTTGGGGCTTCCGGACCGAGCGCATGGCCACGCATTGAGACGATGTATGTGGCGTCTTATATCGTCCTGTGGTATATATGGACTATGCTGCGCGGTTCTCGCCACGCCGACATCCGGCCCCGTTGTAAGGACGACGGGTGAGAGGCCGCGCGCTTATGGGTGGTGCGACATTGCTCGCGGCGATCGCCCTTTGGCACCGACCGTCATCCGATCGCGGCCTAACCAGGGCCGATGCCTTGGGATGCAAGAGATCTGGTGATGGCTCTGTCTGCGACGCTATGGCTGGCCTGCGCCGGGTGGTCGACACGGCCTTCATCCCGCCTCGTGATCCGTCACGCCTCCCGCCGCCCGAAGTGCCTGGCGCGGTCGATCCTACGATCACTCAGGCAAACATCGGCCGGACCATCTGCCGACCGGGTTATGCTCGATCGGTGCGCCCCACCTACGCAATCACCGGGCCGCTCAAGCGGCGGATGATGGCCGATCAGCATCCCGGTGAACCCCTCTCCGCCTATGAGCTGGATCACCTGATCCCGATTTCGCTCGGCGGAGCACCGCTCCACCGTCGCGACCTCTGGCTTCAGCCGCGACAAGGCCCGATGAACGCTGGCGACAAGAACGTCCTCGCCTATGTTCTCTGGCGGCTGGTTTGCACCGGGCAGGTGCCGCTCGACGTCGCGCGATATGACATCAGTCACGATTGGACCCGCGCCTACCAGCTCTACGCGACGCCGGCGAACGTGCGGAAATACCATTTCCAGCACGGTGAACGGGATCGCCAATAGTAGATCCTGCCCCTGCCGCCCCGGTCTTCCGCCCCAAGACAGGAGAGTATGATGCCCCAGAATATCGCGGAGTTTCGGATCATCGGTCGCGTCGGCAAGATCACGCCACGCGATCGCGTCACCTTCGTCAGCGTCGCGGCCAACTATAATCGGCGCGACGGCGACGACTGGAAGACGGACACGCACTGGAACAGCGTCGTGTGTTTCTCGACCGTCGCGACCCAGGTGGAATCCGCTGGTAAGGGCGACCTCGTACATATCACGGGGCGGGTCCGCGAGAACCAGTACGGCGGAGCTGAGGGGACGGATACGACCTATCGGACCGAACTGATCGCCGACACCTTCTCGATTCTGGCGAAGGCCTCCGCGGAGGATGCAGGATGATGGACATGGGCGGCCTTCGGCACGGCTCTATCGCGGCATCGCCGCGACCGAACCCGTGAGCCCGGTTTCGGCCCTGCCGGGTCACGATCCTCGCCTGTGCGGGAGGGGCGAGCCGACGCTCCCCTCCCCTTTAAGGCCGAGGCGATTTTCGCCTCGAGCCGCCCGACCCACGCGAGGATATGGCTCATGAACCGCATAGCCTCCGCAATCCTGGCGATCGGCGCAGACCTGCGATCCGCGGACACGCGGACCCGGGCGGCGGAGCCTCCCTGGGAGGAGAGGGGGCGGTCTGATCTCCGGTCCGATTTTGCCGGAGACACTCATGACCGCCATCCTTCAGGCCCACAGAACGTTCCCGATGGCACGCCTGCCACTCGACGCTGAGGTCCGCGCCAAGGCCATCGTCGAACGTCTCGGCGGGGTCTGGCGGGGAACCAACGGCGTTTGCCGCTGTCCCGCCCATGACGATGCCACGCCCAGCCTCAGCGTGCGGCTCGGCGATCGCGCGATCCTCTTCCACTGCTTCGCGGGCTGCACCACGACCGAGGTGCTGAAAGCCCTCCAGCGCCGCAATCTCCATGATCGCGGCCCGCTATCGATGCCCGAAGCCAAGCCCAAACGGGACATGGGCGCGCTGGCGCAGCGCCTCTGGAGGGCGAGCCAGCCCCTCACCACCACGCTCGCCGAGGACTATCTGCTCGCTCGCGGTCTGTCCGGTCCCTACCCCAGGTCGCTGCGCTACAATCCTGCCACCATCCTGGGGTCCGGCGAGACGAAGCGCATCATGCCGGCGATGATTGCGGCGTTCGAGAACGACGAGGGCGTCGTCGCCGTCCAGCGCACCTTCCTCGATCCGCTGGATGTGCTCCGCAAGCCGATCCCGAAGCCGAAGGTGTCGCTCGGCCTGCTGGGGACAGCCGCCATCCGTCTCGCACACGCGACCGACGAACTGGGCCTGGTCGAGGGCATCGAAGATGGCCTTTCGGTGATGGCATGGTTCGGCACGCCGACCTGGGCATTGGGCGGTGTCGAGCGGCTGGCTTTCGTCGCGATCCCCGAGAAGGTCCGGCGCGTGACTGTGTACAGCGACCGCGGCCGAGCGGCCGAGCGGCTGTTTAAGAAGTCGCGCGACCATCTGGCAGCAAACGGCCGGGAGGTCATCAACCGTCCCCCGCCTGACGGCTTCGGCGACTGGAACGAGGCGTGGCGTGCGCGGCTGCGCGCCCAGCGGCAATAGAGCGACGGCTCCGCGGGGATCCACCCCCCAGCACGAGGCCGGGCACCCGGCCATGAGAGGAGAGGAAGCCTTCGGCTTGTCGGTCCGGTGATGAGCACCGGGCGACAGAACGGAGGCCCTCGATGCTTACCTCAGCCGCAGCTCTCGAACTCGATTTCACCGAACCCTCGATCACCGCCGCCAAGGCGGTTGCGCACACCATCGCCCGGAACGGCACGCTCCAGCGCGACACGCTGCTGTGGATCATGGAACAGGCTTATGGTGGCTCGTCGGCCGATGGCCGCTGGTCGATCCGCGATGCCTATGACATGCTCGAACTCGCCGAGGTCATGCTTCTCGCGACGGCCGATCTCCCTGCCGCGCCCGATGCCTGCCTCGCCGCGCTCGTCGACCTGATCGCACACCTGCCGACCCATAGCGTCCGCAGCGAGGAGCAGATCGCGC
>CAJYHD010000691.1 GCA_913773715.1 uncultured Sphingobium sp. | reverse complement strand
GCAGATCCGGGTCGAACTGAACCCCGAGATATTCTTTCTGCTCTTCGTGCCACCTCTCCTCTTTCTGGACGGCTGGCGCATTCCGAAGGACGAGCTGTTTCGCGACGCGGGGGCGATGCCGTGGGCGGACCCGCTCCCTTTTCCAAGGCCGATCGCTCGCGTTTCCTGTCCGCGCTGGATGAGACGCTGGTCCGCATGAAGCGGGGGCGTTGATGGCGCGGTTCGATGCGATCATCCTGGGCGCGGGCGCGGCGGGGATGATGTGTGCATCTGTCGCGGGGCAGCGGGGCAAGCGCGTGCTGCTGATCGATCATGCCGATGCGCCGGGCAAGAAAATCCTGATTTCGGGTGGCGGGCGGTGCAACTTCACCAATATCCACACTGCCGCCGATCGCTATCTCTCCGCCAACCCGCATTTCGCCAAGTCGGCATTGGGCCGGTACACGGCGCAAGACTTCCTGGCGCTGGTCGAGCGTTATGGCATCGCCTGGCATGAAAAGACGCTGGGGCAGCTCTTCTGCGACGGGTCCGCACGGCAGATTGTCGCGATGCTGGAGGAGGAGTGCGAGAAGGGCGGCGTCGAGATGGCGCTGGGGCAGGGAATCGACGAGATCGATCATGGCGACGGGGTGTTTCGCGTGACGATCGGCGGGCGGGTTCATGAAGCGCCCGCGCTGGTTCTGGCGACCGGCGGCCCATCCATCCCTAAGTTGGGGGCGACGGGCTTTGGCTATGATGTCGCGCGGCGTTTTGGCCTGTCTGTCGTACAGCCGTGTCCAGCGCTGGTGCCGTTCACGCTCGGAGCGGAAGAGGCGCTGTTCCAGTCGCTGTCGGGTGTTGCAACCGATGTCGAGGTGCGGTGGGGTAAGGCCCGCTTCCGTGAGGCGGCTCTGTTCACGCATCGCGGGCTTTCGGGACCGGCGATGCTCCAGATATCGTCCTATTGGCAGCACAGGACGCCGATCCATGTGAACATGCTGCCCGATGCGCCGATCGACTGGCTACTTACAGATAAGCGCGCCCGGCCCAAGGCGAGCTTGCGGCGGGTGCTGGCCGATCGCTTGCCAGAGCGTTTGGCCGAGGCGCTGCTGGAGCGGGCGCAGGTGCAGGGAGAGCTTGGCACGCTCACCGACAAAGCGTTACGTCAGTTGGGCGCGGTTTTGGCCGCTTGGCCCTTTGCCCCTTCTGGCACCGAAGGTTACGCCAAGGCGGAGGTGACGGTCGGCGGCATCGCGACAAGCGGCTTGTCATCCCGCACGATGGAGGCGACGAAGATGCCCGGCCTCTATGCCATCGGCGAAGCGGTGGATGTCACCGGCTGGCTCGGCGGATATAATTTCCAGTGGGCGTGGGCGAGCGGAGTAGCGGCGGGCCAGGCGCTATAGAGCGTGCTTCACGAAGCAATCGCGCTTTTCCCTGCGGTTCCGCTCAGCCGCTCGGCTTGCTCCTTGGCGGCGGTGATGCTCATCTGAAGATGCTTCTGCCGATAGGGCTTGGACAAGCGTACCACATCCGGTGCGATGATGTCCTCGCCTTCATAGCCGGACACGATCAGCACGGCGATTTCGGGATGATCGGCCCGCAGGCGCAAGGCCAGTTCCGCGCCGGTCATACCCGGCATGATGTGATCGGTCACGACGACTTCAGGGCGATAGCCATCGGTAATGATCGTCAGTGCACGTTCGGCATGATCCGTATCAACCACCTCATAGCCCAAGTCCGTCAGCATCTCGCGGGTGCCGCTGCGCACGAGGTCGTTGTCGTCCACCAGCAGCACCTTGCAATCGCTCTCCGACGTCGTTTCCATATCGGGGACGATCGTCCCCGAAGCTGTCGCGCGCGCTTTTTCAACAGGTAGCCAGAGTTCCACCTGCGTTCCCCTTCCGACTTCGCTAATGATGTCGAGCGTTCCGCCCAGTTGCCCGCACAGGCCATGCGCCATCGACAGACCCAAGCCGGTGCCATGACCCGCAGGCTTAGTGGTGAAGAAAGGCTCCGTCGCAGACGCACGGATGGCAGGCGACATGCCAACCCCGGTGTCAGAAATGACTAGACGCACGAACTCGCCTTCGCCAAGGCTGGCAGGTCGGCGTCCTCCACTGGGCAGCGAAGCTGATATCGTGAGCGCGCCGCCTTCGGGCATCGCGTCGCGGCCGTTCACCACCAGATTGAGGATCGCGAGTTCCAGTTGGTGCCGGTCGGCGTGGATCAACGGCATCGATTGCGGCGCGTCGATGTTGAAGTCGATGCGCGGGCCTAGCGTGCTGGCGAGCAGTGCCTTCATACCTTCCAACAATTCGCGCAGATCGACGGCGGTCGGGCTGAGTGGCTGACGCCGGGCGAAGGCCAAAAGGCGCTGCACCAGCACCTGCGCGCTTTCCGCCGCCTGCATCGCGATGTTTGCCGTGCGGCCCAGCGCTTCGGGTGGACGCCGACCGGCGAGGATCATGTCGAGGCTGGAGATGATCGGCGTCAACAGATTGTTGAAGTCGTGCGCGACATGTCCGGTCAACTGGCCGAGCATTTCCATCTTCTGGACCTGTCGCAGATTTTCCTGTGACTTTTCCAATTCGACGGTGCGTTCGCGCACACGCTGTTCCAACTCTCGGTTGAGGTCCTCAAGCGCGCCGAAGAGGCGACCGTTTTCGAGTGCCGTCGATGCCGATCGGGCCAGCGCCTCCAGCAAGGCTATCTGGTTCTCGGTCGCCTTGCCGCCTTCCAACCAGTAGGCGCCCACGGCAGCGACGGGGGTCACATGGCCGATCGGCACCATCAGCATCGCGCGCACGAAGGTCGAGCGATAGGCATCGATCGGCACCCGTGCGTCGGCAAATACATCCGGAATGACCGCAGTCTGCCCATTGCGCATCGCCCAGCCCGACACGCAGATGTCCATCGGGAAACGCTGCCCCTGCCAGAGCGGCTCGATCGCATCCTCCGCGACATAGTGGCATTGATCGCCATCGCGCAGAGCGATGGCGATGCCGTCCGCGCCCACGACCCGGCGGGCATAGCGTCGCAGAACTTCGGTGACTTCAGAGAGGGAGCGGGCGGCGGCGAGCGCCTCCATGGCCTTGGCAGCTGTCGTCCAATGCGCGGCGAGGGCGCTATGTTCGACGCTGAACTGTCTGTGCGCACCTGCATTCATGGGCCGGCCTCTCGTCCGAATTGCTGCGTTTGCGGGCTTCATATTCCCACTTCAGCGTGCTGTATAACCCATTCGCAGGCAATACGAAAGATAGTCCGGATGACCCGAAAACACGCCATTCCGGATGAACCATGTTATTGGCGTGTAGGGAAATTATAGTCCGGGTTTAGGGGCTGCTGTCTTCGCCTTCGCCCGGTTGGGTCGGCGTGATGCGAGGCGGAACGACTGGAACCGGATTCGGCGGCGGTTGATCCGCCGGAATTCGAATCTGGCCAGGACCGACATTCACCGTCATCCCGCCTTGATCGAGACCGATGCCGACATTGCCGATGCCGGTTTCGACCGTGACATTGGCGATCGCATTGACGAGGTCGGGGTCCTGCGCTTCTTCCGGTGCATTCTCGACCGGTTCGTTGATCGCGCCGCTCATGAAGTTGCGCCAGATACGCGCCGGGACGCCGCCGCCCGCTGCGCCGCCCGGCAAGGGCGTGTTGTCGTCATTGCCGATCCAGACCGCCGTTACGATGCCGCCGGCATAGCCGACGAAGATCGCATCCCGGCTATCCTGTGTCGTTCCGGTCTTGCCGAACGTACTGGTTCGTAGCGCTGCGGCGCTGCCTGTTCCGCGATTGGCGGCGGAGGATAGCAAATCACGGATCATGTCTAGTTCATCGTCACTGAAGTGGCGTTGCCGCTTCATCAATCGGTCGAACCAGCCCTGTTCCTCGGGCGGCAGGCCGTGCGCAATTACCGGATAGGCGCCCGCCGCAACGGCGGCATAGGCTTCGGCAAGCTCCACCAGCGGAATTTCCGACGTGCCGAGCGCAAGGCTGAGGTCTTGGGTCAAGGGCGCAGTGATGCCAAGGTCGCGAGCCGCTTTGATCACTGCATCCACGCCGACCTTTTGCGTCAGCCGGACTGCCGCGACGTTGCTCGATGCGGCGAAGGCCTGACGGAGCGTGATGCGCCCGCGATATTTGCCGCCATGATTGGATGGGCGGTAGGTGCCGGTGGTGAAGGGCGTGTCGTCCACCATGTCGTCGGGCGTCATGCCGGCCCGGAATGCGGCAAGATAGACGAACAGCTTGAAGGTGGAGCCGGGCTGGCGGCGGGCCTGCACCGCCCGGTTGAACGCGCTCTTGCCATAATCCTTGCCGCCCACCATCGCGATGACGCTGCCGTCAGGCTTCATCGCTACCAGCGCCGCCTGCGCCTTGCCCAATGGCGCGCGGCGGATCGCGGCTTCGGCGAGGCGCTGGATGCGCCAGTCGAGCGTCGTCGCGACATCCTGCTCGCCATAGACGGCGCCAGCCCGATCGCGCGCGTCGGGCAACACCCAGTCC
>CAJYHD010000690.1 GCA_913773715.1 uncultured Sphingobium sp. | reverse complement strand
CGGCCGGCACGACCGTCAGCGGCAATGGATCGAGCATCGCATCGACTTCGCGCTCGGGCATGCCGGCATGGACGAAGTGGCTAACGACCTCGGCATAGTTGACGCTGCTCACCCGCGCCCCACCGATTTCCGCCGCGACCTTTGTCGCTCCGCGTTCGCCTTTGAGCATCGCGATGATCGCAGACGCGTCAAGCACCACGCTCATTCGCCGCTCTCCTCCCGACGTCGGGCAAGAAATGCGTCCACAGATGCGTCAGGATTACCGCCGGTGTACTGCTTAGCCAAAGCCTGGGCGCGTGCCACAGCCTGGCCTGCCGTCCGCAACACCACGCCGTCCTCCGTCTCGTCGAGATAGACTGCACCACCGCCACTCAGGCCAAGGCGCTTCCGGACGTCCGCTGGCAGGCTCATGCGCCCGTTAGGGGTAATATTAATTTGCAAGGTCATGTTAGCACGCCAACCCCAATGCAGCACGTCGATGCAATATAGCTAGAACGTCCACCTACGACAACAATGTCGCTCTTGCGCCTATCTTCCACTTCAATGTCATACTTGTCCTTACGTGTCACACCGCTACGATCCTGCCAAATGCGCTTTCTAGGAGGTGCGTTTTGGGTATATCTTTTTGAGACCGAGAAGCAGGCCGTGTCTTAAACGACAGCAGACGACCTAAAAAGGACTGGACGAACAAGCACCACTTATCGAAGACCGGCCGGTCCGGGTTAGGCAATGAGTATCGCACCGACAGCGGTCATGCCGAGCGTAAGGCAACTCTGCCGCTTGCTGTTGCCGTCAGGATATAGACCGTCCGCATCACGCAAGGTCGACACGGACGGCCTTACCTCCTATCAGGCGGCCTTTGCCCGGAGCGTGCACTGCGCGTTGTCATACTGGACGCCCGGCCGCATGACCTGCCGGGTCAGCCACGTGCTGGCGCGTTCGATGCCCTCACTCAGATCGTCGGCGGGCTTGCCGTCGATGTGCACGATCTCCCGCGGAGCGAGCCGGAAATGCCCGCGCACATGAGCCTGCGGCAGGATCAGCCCCCGGTTGCCCGACTTCGACCGCCACAGGCGGCAGCCGCTCTGGATGTGGCAGCGACCATCGCGCGGCAGGAACATCGTGATCCCGGTGAGCGCCGGGGTAGGTCCAGTGCGATATTCGAGGTGCAAGACGTCGGCGTCGGTCTCGACCGCGTGACGGCCCATCTTGATCTGGTCCTCGATCTCGAGCCGATCGCCGCTGGTGATGGCGACGCCGGGCTTGAGCTTGCGGTTGCCGAGCAGCAGCTTCACGACGGCGCGAGTGACGGCGGCTTCGAAGGTCGGGGTGTTCATCGCGATTTCTCCTTGTTTCATCCCCCATTCCCGGGGGCACATTCTCGTGTTCGCTGATCTCAACCCTGTTCTGTCCGCCGGCAGGCGCGGACGATCTCGGCGGCGGCGCGCTCGAGCCCGGTCACCCGGTCCCACCCGCTATTCCAGGGAGCGGGCATCGACACCTCCAACCCGTGCCGGGTGATCCCGACGAAGAGGTCCGGACGCGCCTGCCGGCGGACAGAACAGGGTTGAGATCAGCGAACACGAGAATGTGCCCCCGGGAATGGGGGATGAAACAAGGAGTAATCGCGATGAACACCTCGCCCTTCGAAGCCGCCGTCACCCGCGCCGTCGTGAAGCTGCTGCTCGGCAACCGCAAGCTCAAGCCCGGCGTCGCCATCACCGGTGGTGATCCGCTCGAGATCGAGGACCAGATCAAGATGGGCCGTCACGCGGTCGAGACCGACGCCGACGTCTTGCACCTCGAATATCGCGACCGTCCGACCCCGGCGCTGACCGGGATCACGATGTTCCTGCCGCGCGATGGCCGTTGCCACATCCAGAGCGGCTGCCGCCTGTGGGTGTCGAAGGCGGGCAACCGTGGGCTGATCCTGCCGCAGGACCATGTGCGCGGGCATTTCCGGCTCGCTCCGCGGGAGATCGTGCATATCGACGGCAAGCCCGCCGACGATCTGAGTGAGGGTATCGAACGCGCCAGCACGTGGCTGACCCGGCAGGTCATGCGGCCGGGCGTCCAGTATGACGAGGCGCAGTGCACGCTCTGGGCAAAGGCCGCCTGACGGACCCTGGTCGAGGTCTATCACCCTATACGGACGAGCCAGCCAATTCGGACACCCGCTCGAAAATAATAGCGGTCCTGCCCGAATATGGCGGCTCGGCCGAGATGCCGACACTCACTTCAACCGCACCTTTGCGGCTCGCGTACGATGCTGCCGTCGGTCGGGCGGCCTTAGCCGAATGGGAAGCGTCGCAGGGATGTGCGCGGTCAGCGGCGTCAGCAACTTCAGGGCATCAAGCTTGAGGGAAAGCTCGGCTTCCTCGTCATAGGTCCTTGCGGTCTCCGTCTCGCCCTCATGGCCGAAGATGTCGCATCGCACTTCGCTGGGAACACGCCCTTTCATGGTCGTCGTTGCCAAGCCGCGGAAGCTATGGACGTCTTTGTCCTTCCATGCCCCGCCGACGCGATGCCGCCATGACGTACCTTCCGGGAAAGCCCAGTCCCGCAATGGCCTGAACACGGACTTGTAGAACGTACCGGCGAATGTCGTGGAGTTCGGCGACTGCATCTCCGGAAACAGCATCGTCGCCCCTGCGGCGCGCATCGCCTTCACATAGTCGATAAAGCCCAAGCGGATCAGTTCGGGATGGATCGGCAGCCGTCGGATCGACTGGATGTTTTTGAGCGAGCGATCCTCGGTATATTGGATCAGAAAATAGGGGATCGGGTCTTGTTCGAAGACCTCGGCCAAGCCCAGTCCGGCAAGCTCCGAACTGCGCCCGCCATAAAGCGGGAGCATCAGCGGCAGCCAGTACCAGGCGTCGTGGAAGATGTCGGTTCCGGGTTTGAAACGTCCGCCGATACCAGCGCATCCGGTCCAGATCGGCGCGGACAACAGCGTGGCGACTTCCTGCTTGGTCCAGTTGGCACGCTTGTCCCGGTCACGCTTGCGCTGCTTGCGATCGGATTTGCCAAGTCCGGCCCGCGCAACCTTGAAGGACAGCGGCTTGGCCGGTCGATGCGCCTCGGGGTCATCCTCTTCGCCCGCCGCATGGGCCAGGACGGCAGCGACCCATGTCAGATGTTTGTTGATGGTGACCTGACTGATGCCGATCTGCGTGGGGTCCATGCCCTTCGCCCGCTCCAGGCTGGCGGCGATGCCACCCGCCTGTTCCTCGCGGGTACGGCCCCAGCGGTTCGGCAAGGCCCGACACAGGGTCGTGAAGGCGCGAACATGGGATTGGTCCAGATCCTCGATGAAGGCGTCGCCGCCGCAAGCGTGATCGAACAGGCGGATGGCAGTCCGCACCTGCTTGATTGAA
>CAJYHD010000689.1 GCA_913773715.1 uncultured Sphingobium sp. | reverse complement strand
GCTCGTCGTCCATCTGGTCATCGAAATGTTGCTCGATTTGCCACCGAGCGATCGACGGCGGCACATTCATATCGTCGCCAATGACACGCTGGTCGAGGCGCCGCTCGTAAGCAAACACCTCAATCAGATGCTCGATCGTTTGCGTGACGTCATTCCGGCGCTGCGTTTGCCGATCACGGTGGTCAAGACTACGCCGCTTGCGGATCAGACTTTCTGGGTAAACCTCATAGGTCGTGGATACCCATCCCCCAGTCGCTCGTTTCGCTGGTGCACCGATCGGATGAAGATCCAGCCGACGTCACACTATATCAAGACCCAGGTTGAGGCCACCGGTCAGGCCATATTGCTTCTCGGCGTACGCCGGCAAGAATCGGCGACGCGCGCGATGAGCGTCAATCGCTATTCCAACGGCACCCGCCTCAATGCCCATAATAGCCTGTCAGGCTGTCTGGTCTTCCGACCTATAGTCGAATTCAGCACCGACGAGGTTTGGCAGCTGCTCCTTCAGCGCCGTCCGCCTTGGGGCGGTTCCCACCGGCAGCTGGTCACCCTTTATCGCAACGCTCAGGGCGGGGAATGCCCGCTGGTCCTTGACAAGGACGATGCACCGTCGTGCGGCACCTCTTCCTCGCGTTTCGGTTGCTGGACCTGCACCGTCGTGGTCAAGGATCGCAGCATGGAAGGGTTCATCGATTCAGGTGAAGCCAATCTCGAACCGTTAATGGAATTGCGGGATTGGCTCGCCGTTATCCGCAACGATCCCGAGAAACGCATGGCTCGGCGCCGTAGCGGCGTTGTTTCGCATTTGGCCGACGGCTCCCTCATTCCCGGCCCGTTCACGTTCGCGGCGCGCAAGGAGATTTTGCAGCGGCTCCAAGAGACCGAAGCCGCGGTCGGGGAGCAATTGATCACCGACGCCGAGATTGAGCATATCCAACGAATCTGGGCGGAAGATGCATTGCGGCTCGCCAGCGCCAGTACCGAGATCTCACGATACCATGCCACCTCATAGTTCACGTCCCGGGCTATTCCTCGCACCGGAAGCCCATCAACTTCTCAACCGCATCTGTCGCGAGGCGGCGGTTGATCCGGACACGATTGAAGCGCTGATCCGACTGCAACAGGGACACGCCGGAAAACTGCGCCGGCGCGGCCTGTCGGCTGAACTCGAACAGATCATTGACCAGTCGCTTGCCCAGCGGAAGCCATTATGAGGCTCGCGGGTCTTCGTCTGGTGAATTGGAAGGCGTTCCGGAGCCTAGATATTGCGCTGAACGCCCAAGCGCATGGCAATGTCGTGATCATCGAAGGCAGCAACGGCTTCGGGAAGACGAGCATTCTAGAGGCGATCTCGCTTGGCCTTTACGGCCGCGAAGGCGTCGCCTTGGTCGGCCGCGGCACCAATGGCCGCTCCGATTCCTATGACGGCTTCCTGGAGCGGGCGCTATTTTCAGACGCGCGCGGCCAGAATGCCACCATGTCGGTCGAGCTGGCTTTCGAAGGAACGTCGGAGGAGCGGATCGTCGTTCAGCGAAGCTGGTACTTCACTGCGGGGGGACGGCATCGCGGTAGCGATGAGGAAGTGCGTATCTGGTCCGGGCCCGACGACGACATCGTGCCGATTCCCCAAGGCGAGGATATGGCCGGCTTCGCGCGAGACCTGATTGGCGAACGTCTCCTGCCGGTGCGCCTTGCGCCTTTCTTCCTGTTCGACGGGGAGCAGCTCGACCGGGTCTCGGGGGAAAGTCTTGAATCGCAAGTGCGCTCGGGCTTTGAGGCCGCGCTCGGCATTCCGCTTTTGCGAACGATCTCGCAGGATCTGCTTGCCTTTGCCCGTGAAAATCGCCGGGGGATCAAGGGTGATCACGGCTCGGGGCTCGATGGCGTCGTCCAGCTGCTCGGTGACCGCGAGAATGAAGCAGCAGGGCTCGCCCAGCAGCTGGAGGAATTGGGACGTCAAATCGAGCCGCTGCGGCATGAGCGGGACCAGATCGTCGCGCGGATCGGCAGCCTTAGCGGCGAGAGCTATGCCAACTTCAAGCAGCTCTTCGAACAGCGCGAGCAGCTTGTTCGAACGCGCGACGACGTTCAGGAGCGGCTCCGATGCGTGCTCTCCTTCGATCTTGCGCTTGCACTAGCGGGACCGGGGTTGCGCGCCAATGCGCGGGCCCGGCTCGATCGAGAAGCCGCCATCCAGCAAGCGCAGGCGGCCGCGGAAGCCAGCGATGCTCGCTTCGCCCAGTTCTTGGCGCAAATCGAGCAGAGCGAGCTTTTCGCGCGCCTTGAGGCGCCCGGCCTTGGTGGCGTAAGCGGGCAGCTCAAGGCTTTGTGGGAGGCCACACGGGCTGGCCAGGGTGGCGCAGCCGGTGTGCTCCGCCACAACCATCTTACCGATTCCGACCGGTATCTAGTCTCAATGAGACTTGGCGAGCTGGACGGGCTGGCAGGGGAGGCCATCGCGGACCTTGCACACGCGGTCGAGCGCGCGGATCGCGCTGTCGAGGCGGTCGACAATCAGATCGCCGATCAGCGCGGTGCGGATGAGCAATCGCGCACATTGGCAACGGCGTTGCGCGATACACAGCAGCGCATCGGGGAGCTTGAGGACGCTTCTCGCGAGCTAAGCCGATCCCGCGAAGCCTTGCGCAGCGAGATCGCGACCCTGCAGCGTGAAAAAGCAAGATTGCTTGCCGAGATCGGTGATGCAGAACCGGCCGTGCGCCGCGCGGGAGAGGCCGATCTGCTGGCTTCGGTGGTCGATACGCTGATCGCACAGCTATTTCCGCTCAATCTTCAGCTATTGTCCGAGGCGGTCACACGCGCCTATCGCGCCATGGCGCACAAGGACCAGATCGCGGTCATCGAGATCAGAGCAGATGGAGAAGTCGGTCTCCGCGACCGCGAAGGCCGCGATATCCGCCAATTCGACTTAAGCGCCGGCGAAAAGCAGCTTTTCGCCTTTGCGGTAATGGCGGCGATCGTTCTGATCTCGCCGCCCTTTCCGCTGATCCTCGACACACCGCTCGCGCGACTCGATCCCGATCATCGGCACAAGGTCCTTCATTTTCTCGCCAGTCTCGATCGGCAGGTCATTTTTCTCTCGCAGCCTGCGGAATTGTCCTCACCATACCGGGAGACCATTGGAGACCATCTCGCCCAGACTGCGAGGCTCGAGCATAACGCCGGCAAGTCGCGCCTGTTAAGTGAGACGCGTTCGGCGGATGTGGTCCAATGACTCTCAGCCTGCTCGATCTCGTCCGAAGCGACTTTCGTACCGCTAGGCCGGCGGACGAACTCAATAGTCGATTCCAGCGACTTCTTGGCCTTCCACATCGTTACGGTCCTGCCAGGCTCGCGATTGGCCGGTCGCTTGGCATGGCAAATGTGCCCAAGTTCGAAACCAGCTTCACGGGCCTCGGCAAGGCGATCAAAGGGGAAAATCTCTTTGGCTCCGCTGCCGATCTTGCGACTTGGACGACGCTTATCATCGAACATAGCCAAGAAGACGATGTCGATCGGCAGCGGCTGCAATATCTCGTCGGTGCCCATTGGAATCGCGGAATCTACGCCTTGTGGGATGATTGGAAGACCAGCCTGAACGACTTCGACACTTTCGTTGCACGGCTTGCTCATCTCTCGGCCGGCAGGCGTACGCGCCAACCCCATGGCTGAGCCACTGGCTTCGGCGGCTTTGCGCCCGCATCGCGGCGGTGGTCCCCGGCTCGATGGCGAAGAGTGGATTCTGCTGCTCGACATTTTCCACCGGCACGGCAGCCGTGCAAATGCCGGGCTGGATTCCGAGCTCACTCGGGCATCCGCCCTTCTTGCTGCGCGTGCCGCCGGCCGGAGTGGCGTTCGCAGTGGTGTACAGGTCCGATCGGTTGAAGGCTTGCGGCGCCGGCTTGTCGAACTCCAAATGCTTTCGCGTGGAGCCTCGTCTCGCGCTCCGAAAGCAGCACAGCAAGCCTGGGACCGCTACGGACAGGATCTGGTCAATTGTCGACGAGCCGCCTTGGAGATTGGCGCGAAGGCCAATCGCGGATCGCGCCACAATCCCGATTGGACGCGCGAAGAAACGCTGCTGGCTTTAGCCGCCTATCTGCGGATCCGCCCCGCCTTTGCTTCCCGTGAAAGCGAAGCCATCATCGACCTTTCCAAGCAGCTTCGCCGATACGGTCTCCAGCGCGGCATCTCCGCGCCTGCGACCTTCCGCAATATCGATGGTGTGGCGCGAAAAGTAGACAAGTTTCGCGAGGCGCAAGCGAACCGGCCCCCATCGCAGGTGAAGGGAGCGCATCTCGAAAATAAGCTTTGGCAGGAATTCATCGAGCGACCCGCCTTGCTGTTGGCGGAAGCGCGCGCGCTTGCCCAGCGCATCGCGCGAGATGATGTCGATACTGTGGCTGCAGGTGCCCCCAGCCGGGGCCCCGCGCCCTTTTTCGGCACTATGGAGGCCAACCGATGCGACGGTCCCATGGACGTATATCTGTTCTTGCTATGCGGCCCTGTCGAGCGCTTGTTCACCGCATTCGACCCGGCCCGAACGGGGATTTTCAAGGTCGGGCGCTCAAACGATATCGCGCGGCGCCTCGAAGAACTCAATCTCGGCTTTCCTCCCGGCTGCGGCATGTTCTGGCACGCCTTTGACCGGCGGAGTTATGCGAACGGGGAGGACGCCCACTCGGCTGAGCAAGGGCTGCTCTCACATCTGGCTCGCTTGGGGCGGACGCTGGGTGGAGAATTCGTGCTGCTCGATCTCACGGGCGCTGGCAAAATGCTCGACTGGCCCGTCGCGGAGGCACCGTTGCTTGCATCGCCGGAGAACTGCCCCGTATAGACCGAATGGAGCAGCATGGGGTCAAAGTGGCAAGTCGAGAAGAGCTTCTGCAGCGTATGGCGAGTCAGGCGGGTATTTCCGCGGACTTGTTGTCGGCGTTGCTCGCGCTCGAAGAGGAGGTGCCCGACCTGCCGTCCGCTGCCGCAAGAAATCGCCTGTCGCAGCGAGTGACAGAATTGCTCGACGCGGCGCTGGCCGAGCCAAAGTGATGCAGTTCACCAAGCTCGTCATCGCGAACATGTTTGCTTACGATGGTGAAAGCACCATCGATTTGTCCGGATGTGATTCCGAACGAAGCATCGTCGTGGTGACCGGCCCGAATGGCTATGGCAAAACGAGCCTGCTCAATGCCGTTAAACTACTGTTCCTCGGCGCCAAGGACGAACGCCTGCTACGCGTTGGCTTGGGCAAAACCGGGCTGAACACCAGCCAATATGTGCTAGGCCTTGCGCAACGCTGGTACGGTGTCTTCAATGTCAACCACCGCTCCGCTGGGTCGGTCGCACGCATCTCGCTGTCTTGGATTAATCAGGGGGAGCGCCATCGTGTCGAACGGGCGTTCAGGATGGAACG
>CAJYHD010000688.1 GCA_913773715.1 uncultured Sphingobium sp. | reverse complement strand
GACAACCAGCGCACCATCCAGGAAATGGCGCAACGCTTCACCGCCGACGCGATCACGCCCCATGCTGCGGAGTGGGACGAGAAGCATATCTTTCCCCGCGATACGATCCGTGCCGCGGCGGACCTCGGCTTTGGCGGCATCTATGTGTCGGAGGAAGCGGGCGGCATCGGCCTTGGCAGACTGGAGGCGGCGCTCATCATGGAGGCGATGGCCTATGGCTGCCCCTCCACCAGCGCTTTCATTTCCATTCACAATATGGGCGCGTGGATGATCGACCGGTTCGGGTCGAAGGCGGTGAAGGACAGATATCTGCCCGATCTGGTGCCGATGACCCGCATGGCCAGCTATTGCCTGACCGAAGCGGGCGCCGGGTCCGACGCGGCGGCGCTGAAAACCAAGGCGGTGCGCGACGGCGACTGTTATGTCGTGACCGGATCGAAGCAGTTCATTTCCGGCGGTGGCGAAAATGACGTCTATGTCGTCATGGTCCGCACCGGACAGGACGGGGCGAAAGGCATTAGCTGCCTCGTCATCGAAAAGGACATGCTCGGCGTCAGCTTCGGCGCGCAGGAACGCAAGCTGGGGTGGCATTCGCAACCCACCGCGCAGGTCAATTTCGATGACGTGCGCGTGCCGGTGGACAATCTAGTCGGCGCGGAGGGCGAAGGATTTCGCATCGCGATGACGGGGCTGGACGGTGGACGGCTGAATATCGGCGCCTGCTCACTGGGCGGGGCGCAACGCGCCATTGACGAGAGCATCCAGTACACCAAGGACCGTAAGCAATTCGGCCAGCCTATCGCCGATTTCCAGAATCCGCAGTTCACGCTGGCCGACATGCAGACTGAACTGGAGGCCGCCCGCACGCTGCTCTACGCCGCTGCGGTCAAGGTGACGGACAATGCGCCGGACAAGACACGGTTTGCCGCCATGGCCAAGCGCTTTGCCACCGACACCGGATCATCCGTGGCCGACCGCGCGTTGCAGTTGCATGGCGGTTACGGCTATCTGATGGACTATCCGATCGAACGCATCTGGCGCGACCTGCGCGTGCATTCGATCCTGGAGGGCACCAATCAGGTCATGCGCATGATCGTCGCCCGCGACATGCTGCGCCCGTGACGGAGATGACCGTGACCGATCAGCTTCTGACCTTCATCGACAATGGCGTCGGCCGCATCCGGTTGAACCGCCCCAAAGCCATTCACGCCCTGACCCCCGCCATGTGTGAGGCGATCAACCAGGCGCTGCTGGCGTGGCGGGAAGATCCGATCGTGATCGCCGTGATGATCGATCATCTGCCCGCCGCCGACGGCGACCCGAAATTGTCGCAGGGCTTCTGTGCGGGCGGCGACATCGCGCTGATCGCCAACAGCGCCAAGGCCGATTGCGTCGAACCCGAGCGTTTCTTCCATGTCGAATATCGGATGAACCATCTGCTGTTCGTCTATGACAAACCGATCGTCGCCTTCATCGACGGCATCGTCATGGGCGGCGGCGTAGGGCTGTCCCTCCCCTGCCGCTATCGCGTGGCAACCGGGCGGACCACTTTCGCCATGCCCGAAACCGGCATCGGTCTGTTCCCCGATGTGGGTGGCGGCTGGTTCCTGCCGCGTTTGCCGGGCCGAATCGGCGTATGGCTTGCCACGACAGGATCGCGGATCGACGGCGCGGATTGCGCCGCTATCGGCATTGCGACCCATTATGTCGGGTCGGAAAAGATTGATGCGCTCAAGGCGCAGATATTGGCCGATCCTTCCGCCTTACCGGTGCTTCTCGACCTCGCAAATGAGGCGGCCCCCGCTTCCCGCCTGGCGGAGCAGGCGGACCGGATAGATCATCTGTTCGCGTCGAACCGTTATGAAGATATACTGGTCGCGCTGAAGGCGGACGGGTCGGAATGGGCGCAGAAGCAACTTGGCGTGCTCGCCACCAAATCGCCGCAGACGGTCAAGGTCGCCCTGCGCCAGCTGGCCGAAGGTGCGGCCTTTACCGACTTCGCCGAGAGTATGCGCAACGAATACCGCCTCGCCTGCCACATCATCCGTCGCCCCGACTTAGTGGAGGGCGTGCGCGCGGTGATCTTCGACAAGGATAATGCGCCGCAATGGACGCCTGCCACCCCGGAAGCGGTGGACGACGCCCTGATCGAAAGCCTTTTCGCGCCGCTGGCGCCGGAAAAGGAATGGACTCCTCTGCCTCAGACGGAAACCTGCCATGACCTATGAAACCATTCTCGTCGAACAGCAGGGCGCAGTCACACTGATCACGCTCAACCGACCGCAGGCGCTCAATGCGCTGAACAGTCAGGTGCTGCATGATCTGAGCGCCGCCTTCGCCGCCTATGATGCCGACCCGACCCAGCATTGCGCTGTCCTGACCGGCAGCGGTGAAAAGGCGTTTGCAGCCGGCGCCGACATCAAGGAAATGGTGGACAAGGAAGCCGCCGACTTCTTCCTTCAGGATTTTTTCTCCGGCTGGCAGACCCGCGTGGTCGCTACCCGCAAGCCCTGGATCGCAGCGGTGCAGGGCTTTGCGCTGGGCGGTGGCTGCGAACTGGCGATGATGGCGGACTTCGTCATCGCGGGCGAC
>CAJYHD010000687.1 GCA_913773715.1 uncultured Sphingobium sp. | reverse complement strand
CCGCCGCCAATTCCTATGTCGGTTTTTTGCCCGAAGCGGTCGAACGGGCGAAGCTTGCCGCGCTTTGTGAGCGGATCGAGCAGCGGTTCGGTGCGCGGCCGATCGCGTATCGCGCCGGGCGCTATGGGGTTGGACCAAACAGCGCACGGTTGCTGGAAGATGCTGGCTTCCAGCTCGACACCTCCGTGCGCAGCCGGTTCTATTATGGGCGCCAGTATGGCCCCGATTTCCGCGGCTTGCCTCAAAATCCCTACTGGGCAGGGCCAACAAGATCGCTGGTCGAACTGCCGCTGTCGACTGCTTTTACCGGACTCCTCCGCGCTGGCGGTGAAACGCTGTATCAGCGGGCGCAGGCGATGGGACCGCTGGCAGGCGCTCTCTCCCGCGCGCGGATGCTGAGCCGGGTTCCATTGACGCCCGAGGGGATTTCAGCGGCAGAAGCGGTCGCCGCCATCGATGCGCTGATGGAGGAAGGCGTGCGCGTCCTCAACTTCAGCTTTCATTCGCCGACGCTTGAACCGGGGCACACCCCCTATGTTCGGACGGAAACCGATCGAACAGCCTTTTACACCTGGTGGGACATTGTGCTGAACCATCTCGCGAAGCGCGGTGTCGTGGCGGCGTCGCTCGGCCAGTTGCTTGCCGCCATTCCTGCGCGCGGCGAGGCTTGCAAAGCGGCGTGAGGCTGCTTAATCAGCGGCACCGACACGGGTGGGGCCTGTAGCTCAATGGTTAGAGCTGGCCGCTCATAACGGCTAGGTTGCGGGTTCGAGTCCTGCCGGGCCCACCAACCGCCTTTACATGTTCCCTCGCATGGGTCAGGCCAAAGGCGTATCCCGCAAAGCCTATCAAGAGGAAAGCCCATGAAAACCCGCGCCGCCGTTGCGTTCGAAGCGAAGAAGCCTCTCGAAATCGTGGAGGTGGACCTGGAAGGGCCGCGCGCGGGCGAAGTGCTGGTCGAAATCATGGCGACGGGCATCTGCCACACGGACGCCTACACGCTCGATGGTTTCGACAGCGAGGGCATTTTCCCGTCGATCCTGGGGCATGAGGGCGCTGGCATCGTGCGGGACGTCGGCGCTGGCGTCACGTCGGTGAAGCCCGGCGATCATGTCATCCCACTCTACACGCCCGAATGCCGTCAGTGCAAAAGCTGCCTTTCGGGCAAGACCAACCTCTGCACAGCAATCCGTGCGACGCAGGGAAAGGGACTGATGCCGGACGGAAGTACGCGCTTCAGCTACAAGGGGCAGCCGATCTTCCATTATATGGGGTGCTCGACCTTCTCCAACTTCACCGTACTGCCGGAGATCGCGGTGGCTAAGATTCGTGAAGATGCGCCGTTCCAGTCCAGTTGTTATGTCGGGTGCGGCGTTACGACGGGCGTGGGCGCGGTCGTCAACACTGCCAAGGTTCAGGCGGGTGAGAATGTCGTCGTGTTTGGATTGGGCGGTATCGGCCTCAACGTGATCCAGGGCGCGAAGATGGTCGGCGCGGACAAGATCATCGGGATCGATATCAATGCGGACCGTGAGGAATGGGGCCGCAAGTTCGGCATGACGCATTTCGTCAACAGCAAGGGGCTGTCGCGCGATGAAACGATCGCCAAGATCCTGGAACTGACTGATGGCGGCGCGGACTATAGCTTCGACGCGACGGGTAACACGGAAGTCATGCGCACCGCGCTCGAATGCTGCCATCGCGGATGGGGCGAAAGCATCATCATCGGCGTGGCGGAAGCGGGCAAGGAAATCAGCACGCGACCATTTCAGCTAGTCACCGGCCGCGTCTGGAAAGGCACGGCGTTCGGTGGCGCGAAGGGGCGGACCGACGTGCCCAAGATCATCGACTGGTATATGAACGGCAAGATCGAGATCGATCCGATGATCACGCACGTCCTGACGCTGGAGGAAATCAACAAGGGCTTCGAGTTGATGCACGCGGGCGAAAGCATCCGCAGCGTCGTCCTGTTCTGACGGATCGATGATGATGGAGCAGGTCAGCAGCGCGCGCGCATTTGGCGGAGAGCAGGGCGTCTTCAAGCATCGGTCCATCGCCACCGGTACGGACATGAGCTTCTCGGTCTTCGTACCACCGCACGAAGCAGGCGCGAAGCTGCCGGTTGTCTGGTTTCTTTCCGGGCTGACCTGCACGCATGCCAATGTTACGGAAAAGGGCGAGTTCCGCCGCGCTTGCGCCGATCTTGGCCTGATCCTGGTCGCGCCGGATACTTCTCCGCGTGGCGAGGGCGTGCCGGACGATCCGGCAGGCGCCTATGATTTTGGTCTCGGCGCAGGCTTTTATGTCGATGCGACGCAGCCGCAATTCGACCGCCATTACAAGATGTGGTCCTACGTCACCGAGGAACTCCCCGCCATCATTGAGGAGAATTTTCCAGCGGACTTGCAGCGTCAGTCGATCATGGGCCACTCAATGGGCGGGCATGGTGCCTTGACGATCGCGCTGCGGCATCCGGACAGATTTACGTCCGTTTCGGCCTTCGCCCCTATCGTCGCGCCGAGCCAGGTGCCTTGGGGGCAAAAGGCTCTCAGCGGATATCTTGGTGAAGGCAAGGCTGGCTGGCGACAGCATGACGCGGTGGCATTGATCGAAGATGGCGCGCGTGTTTCAGCACTTCTTGTCGATCAGGGAAGCGCCGATAATTTTCTCAACACCGAGTTGCGGCCCGAACTTCTGAAAGACGCTTGTGATGCTGCGGGCATCGCTCTGACGCTGAATATCCGGGAGGGCTACGATCACAGCTATTATTTCATATCGACCTTCATGGCCGATCATCTGCACTGGCATGCGGCGCATCTTCGCTAAGGGTTGATGCGCGCAGAGAGTCATGCGGCGATCAGCTGATATCCGCATCGGGTTGGCGATCGGGATGGGCGTCGCGGACCGGCGCGAGCGCCTCCGAAGCTTGATTCGCCGACAGGATATGCGGGTATGGCGTCAGATCGACGCCGAAGCGGCGAGCGTTGTAGATTTGTGGGACGAGATAACAGTCCGCAATCGTCGGTCGGTCGCCGAAACAATAACCGTTGCCGTGACGCGCGATCATGGCTTCGAGGGCGGCAAACCCTTCGTTCATCCAGCGCGTCATCCAGGCCTGCACCTGATCTTCTGAAGCCCGAAGGTCAGACTTGAGCGCTTTCAATACGCGCAGGTTGTTGAGCGGATGGATGTCGCAAGCGATAAGCGCTGCCATGGCGCGCACGATGGCAGCGGCCTCCATGTCTTGCGGGATCAATGATGGTTCCGGCCAGCGGGCATCGATCCATTCGATAATGGCCGGACTTTCGATCAACGTCGTCTCGCCATGTTCCAGCACAGGCACCAACCCGTGTGGCGCGATCTTACAGTAGGACTTCGAGCGCTGTTCGTCTTGACGTAGGTCATGCGTGACCTGACGATAAGCTACGCGCTTGAAGTTGAGAGCGATCCGCACGCGATAGGAGGCGGAGGATCGCCAATAGCCGTGAAGGACAATGTCGCTCATAAAGCTGGCAGCACCCAGGCGCGGCATTCGCCGAAGCCGATGGAGACCGCACCAGGCGCGGATGCCGTGGCGTACAGGGTAATCTCGTCCCCATCCTCGACGAAGGCGCGTGTCTCGCCATTGGGCAAGCGAATGGGGTATTTGCCGCCTGCGGACAGTTCGAGCAGGCTCCCGAAACCCGAGCGATCCGCTGCGGAGATGGTGCCGGTGCCGAGCAAATCGCCGGGGTTTAGGTTGCAGCCGTTCGAGGAATGATGCGCGACGATCTGGTTGACCGTCCAATACATGTTGCTGGCTTGGCCATTGCTGAGGCGGAAGGGTGCATCCCCTTCGCGCCGCATCCGCTCCGTCAGCAGATACACTTCGAGTGTCAGCGCCAGCGCGCCATGCGCTTGATCGGCCGCATCGGTCAGATAGGGCAGTGGCGAGGGATCACCCTCAGGACGCGGCGGCTGGGGGAGGCGGAAGGGCGACATCGCATCAGCCGTGATGACCCAGGGCGAGATCGTGGACTGAAAATTCTTGGCGATGAAGGGTCCGAGGGGCTGATATTCCCACGCCTGGAAATCGCGCGCCGACCAATCGTTGAGCAGGCAGAACCCCGCGACATGGTCGGCGGCCTGCGAGATCGGGATCGGCTCGCCGAGCGTATTGCCCAATCCGATC
>CAJYHD010000686.1 GCA_913773715.1 uncultured Sphingobium sp. | reverse complement strand
CCTCCAGCGTGGCGTTCATCGCCAGCACCACCTCGTCGATGCCGCCTGCCTCCAGCCGGGTCAGCAGGCTGTCGATGGCGAGATCTTCGGGCCGCACCCCCTCTAGCGCCGACAGCCGCCCACCCAGCACATGGAAACGACCGGGGAAGAGGCGCGAGCGGTCGAGCGCCCAGAGGTCCGACACGTCCTCCACCACGCAGAGCGCGCGCGGGTCGCGGCGCGGATCGGCACAGATGCCACAGGGACCGACGGTATCGACATTGCCGCAGACATGGCAGGTGACGAGCCGCTCGTTCACCACCTCCAGCGCGCGCAGCAACGGCTCCATCGCGCCTTCGCGGCGCTTCAAAAGGTGCAGCACCGCGCGCCGCGCCGAACGGGGGCCAAGGCCCGGCAGGCGGGACAGCGCTTGCGTCAGCGCTTCGATTTCAGATGAGGCCATATCGTGAGATAAGGGGTTGCATGTCATCCCGACAAGAGCTTTGAGGCCCGATCATGCGTATCATCTATATGGGCACCCCGGACTTTGCCGTCCCCGCGCTCGGCGCGCTGGTCGATGCCGGGCATCAGGTCGTCGCCGTCTATAGCCAGCCGCCCCGTCCGGCGGGTCGTGGCAAGGCTTTGCGCCCCTCCCCCGTCCACTTCCGCGCCGAGGAACTGGGAATAGAGGTACGGACGCCGGTGTCGCTCAAGGACGCGCAGGTGCAGGCCGACTTTGCGGCGCTCGATGCCGATGTGGCGGTCGTTGCTGCCTACGGCCTGATCCTGCCGCGGGCGATCCTCGACGCGCCGCGCCATGGCTGCATGAACATCCATGCCTCGCTGCTGCCGCGCTGGCGGGGCGCCGCGCCGATCCAGCGCGCGATCCTGGCCGGGGACAATCTCACCGGCATCACGATCATGGACATGGAAGCGGGGTTGGACACGGGGCCGATGCGCGCCAAGCATGTGACCCCGATCGAGGCGAAGACGGCGGGCGCACTGACCGCCGAACTGGCGCAGGCCGTGGCGGAATTGATGGTCGAGGTGCTGGACGACATCGCGCTGCACCCGCCGATGGCGCAGCCCGAAGAGGGCATCACCTACGCAGCCAAGATCGATAAGGCCGAGGCGCGAATCGACTTCAACAAAGACGCGCATCAGGTCGAGCGGCAGGTGCGCGCCTTTAACCCCTTCCCCGGCGCCTTCTTCGAATATCAGGGCGAGCGGTTCCGCATTCTCGCGGCGGAGGTCGATGCGCATAATGGCGCAGCGGGCGAACTGCTCGACCATAGCCTGCTGATCGGCTGCGGCCATGGATCGATCCGCCCGACGCTGATCCAGCGCGCGGGCAAGGGCGCGATGAGCGCGGGCGAGTTGCTGCGCGGCTTCGACTTCCCGACCGGGAGCCGTGTGGACGCGTGACGCGCTTTGCCTTCACGGTCGAGTTTGACGGTCGTCCCTTCATGGGTTGGCAGCGGCAGGCGCATGGTCCGAGTGTTCAGCAGGCCATCGAGGATGCGATCTTCGCCGTGACCGGCGAGCGCGCGGTGATCCATGCCGCCGGGCGCACCGACGCAGGCGTCCATGGCCTGGCGATGCGGGCGCATGCGGATGTCGCCAAGGACATCGCTCCCTTCCGCCTGATGGAAGCCATCAATGCGCGGCTGCGGCCCGATCCGGTCGCGATCCTCGATTGCGCGGTGGTGCCGGACGATTGGCATGCGCGCTTTTCCTGCCTCGGGCGCGCGTATGTCTATCGCATCGCCAACCGCCGTGCGCCGCTGACGCTGGAAAAGGGGCTGCTGTGGCGAGTGATCCAGCCGCTCGATGCCGGCGCGATGCATGCGGCGGCGCAGATCCTGGTGGGGCGGCACGACTTCACTACCTTCCGCTCAGTCCATTGTCAGGCCGATAGTCCGGTCAAGTCGCTGGCTCGGCTGGATGTCGCGCGCGAGGGTGACCGGATTGCGATCCATGCGGAGGCACGGTCCTTCCTGCATCATCAGGTGCGGTCGATGGTCGGATGCCTGGCACTGGTGGGCATGGGGCGGTGGAGCGTTGGGGATCTGCGCGCGGCGCTGGAGGCGAAGGATCGTGCGGCCCTGGGGCTGAATGCGCCGAGCGACGGACTGTATTTCGTGCGGGCGGAGTATCCGTGACTTCACCCACGACGTCACCCCGGACTTGATCCGGGGTCCCGCTCACTCACGCAGATAGCGGGACCCCGGCTCGGAGGCCGGGGTGACAATGTGACCTGAGACCCCAGCCTTCGCTGGGGTGACGGTTAGGAGGCAGACTTCAGCCCCGCACCACCCGGTCCTTGCCTGCGCGCTTGGCGGCCAGCATGGCGCTGTCAGCGCGGGCGATCAGGGCGTCGATGTCCTGCACCTCCGCCGCCGCAATCGTGACGAGACCGAAGGAGGCGCTCACACCTAAGTTGCTGTCAGCGAGCGAACGGCGAATCGCGTCGGCGACGGCGGGCGCATGGTCGCTGTCGGCATGGGCGGTCAGCATCAGAAATTCGTCGCCACCTATGCGTGCCACGATATCGCCCGGTCCCGCGCGCGATTGCATCAGGCGCGCGACTTCGACGAGGCAGGTGTCGCCCGCGGCATGGCCCTTCGCGTCGTTCACCTCCTTGAAGCCATCGAGGTCGAGGAACAGGAGGCTGAGGCTGCCGCCGACCCGCGCTGCGTCCGCTTGCATATCCAGCGCGCGGCAGGCAAAGCCGCGCCGATTGAGCAAGCCAGTCAGCGGATCGTGGATCGCCTCCGTCCGGGCGGCGCGCAGTTCCGACAGATCCTCGATCACCGCGACGTAGAAGAGCGGCTGGTCGGCATCGTCCCGCACCAGCGCGACGGTCAGGTCGATCCAGATGATCGAGCCGTCCGAGCGGATATAGCGTTTCTCCAGCTTGTAGCGCGGAAACTCGCCAGCGGTGAGGCGTGCGAGCAGCGTCTCATCGGCGTGAAGATCGTCGGGATGGGTGATCTCGCGAAAACCCTTGCCGACAAGCGTATCCCCTTCATATCCGCTGATTTCACCGAAGCGGGGATTGACCAGCACGAAGGTGCCATTGAGCGCGACATGGGCGATGCCCACGGGTGCATGCACAAAGGTCGCCTCGAACCGGCGCTTGGTCAGCATCAACTCGGCGGCAAGGCGATCGCAGCCCAAGGGGTCTTCAGGCATTTCGATCGGACAATGTATGCCCCGATCGGCAAAGAGGCTGTGCGACTGTTTTGTCATCCCCGCTTCATGGCAAGCAACGGTAAATAGCGGGTTTATTCTTTCTCTTTTAATCGCAAAAAGCGTCAGATCCGTGCGCGGAAAGGCGTAAAATTGGTGCCGGTGTCATAGATGTCCAGCCCCTCGCGCCGCTTGACGAAACCGACCACGGCATAAGTGACGGGCGTCAGGATCGCCTCCCAGGCGACCTTCATCATCCAATTGGTGACCATGACGGTCGCCACCTGCGCGTTGGTCCAGGTGCCGAGAAAGGCGAGCGGGTAGAAGAGCAGGCTGTCCACGCCCTGCCCCACGATCGTCGAGCCGATCGTCCGCATCCACAGATGCCGCCCCTGCGTCATCAGCTTCATCTTCGACAGCACGAAGCTGTTGGCGAGTTCGCCTGCCCAGAAGGCCGCGAGCGAAGCGAAGACGATGCGCCAGGTGTTGCCGAACACCGCCTCATACGCCTTTTGATCGGGCCAGCCGGGCGCCGGAGGCAGCGCGACGACGACCCAGCTCATCAGCGCCATGAACAGCATCGCAGCGAACCCTGCCCAGACGCACCGGCGCGCGCGCGCATAACCATAGACCTCGGTCAGCACGTCGCCCAGCACATAGCCCAGCGGAAAGAAGAGGATGCCAGCGCCAAAGGTGAAGCCGCCGACGCTCGACAGCTTGGCCGCGCCGATGAGGTTGGACAGCAGCAGGATGGTAACGAATGCACCAAGGAAGAAGTCATAATAGCGCAGCGGCCGCTCGCCCAGCATCACCGCGTCGACCCGCTCGATCCCCATTCTATCCATGGAGGTCCTGATTATAGCGTCGGCGGATCATTGCAAGCGGCCCGCCCGCCCGCTATCGGAACGAGCGTGCGGCCCCGTAGCTCAGTTGGATAGAGCATCCGCCTTCTAAGCGGATGGTCGCAGGTTCGAATCCTGCCGGGGTCGCCAACGCTTTGTGCAGTTGCAGTGTCTTCAGCGGAGGGGACTGCGGACCCGGTAGCTTTGTAGCCAGATCCAGTGACCGTTGCTCAGCCGATATGGCAGCCATGCGAATTTCGTTTTCTTAAACGGCGGTTGCGAAGGGCCGTCACCCCTGTTCCGATTCTGATCCATGCTCGCCTCGGCAGTGTGCAGGAGAGGTCATGATCGATGGTAAAGGGAAGGCTGCTGCGCCAAGATGGCGCTCGCATTCAAGGGCCGTAAGGTTGCAACCGATCGGCGTGTGCCGCGAACGCCCGGTAGGCGAACGCGGCACACGCGATGCTTCGTTACAGCTTGAGCTGAGCGCCGAGGAAGATGCGGCGGCCGGGATAGTAATATTCGATCGGCTTGGACGCATCGATATAGGTCTTGCTGAATTCCTTGCCGAGATTGAGCGCCTCGACCGAAACCTGGAACTGGTCGGTCAGGCGGAAGATGACCTTGGCATCGATATAAGTTTCGCCCTTGCGGTAGATCGGGCTGTTGGCATTGGTCGAGCTGGAGACGGTGTCGAGCCAACTGGTACGGCGATTGTAGGTGACGCTCGCGTTGAGGAACCCCTTGTCGTAGAAAAGCCGGGCGTTGTAGGTGAACTTGGACAGTCCCGGAAATTCCTTCAGCTCCGCGCCCGTCGCCTGATTGGTAAGCGCGGTTTCCAGCGCGCGGGCATAGGTGATGTTGCCCGAAACACCGAAGCCATCGAACGGCGCGGGCAGAAAGCTCAGCACCGTTTGCGCACTTGCCTCGACGCCGTCCAGCCGCGCACCGAAACCATTGATCGGCTGACGCACCGTGTAGAGCACGCCGTCCTTGAACAGATCCACGCCATTCCGGCTTTGCGCAGGAAGGATGAAGCTCTTCAAATCCTTGTAATAATAGCCTAGGCTGACCATCGTGTCAGCATTGGGATACCACGCGACGTTCAGGTCATATTGATCCGCACGATAGGGCTGAAGGTCGGGATTGCCCGCCGTACACACGTCGTCCAGTCCGGCCGAGTCGGTGAGGTCGAACACGCAGTTGATCGACGGCGACAGGTCGGTGACCTTGGGGCGGGCCACGTTCTTGGCATAGGTGGCACGGATATAGACATTCTCGGTCGGCTCCAGCGCCAGATTGATCGCAGGCAGCCAATCGTCATAGGTGTTCTTGATCGAGATTTGCTGGACAGCCGTCGTGACGTTGCTTTCGATAACAGCGGGGATCAGGACGCCGTTGACGACCTGCCCCGTACCTGGCCGGATGCGCGTTTCACGCCGTGTGTTGGAACTGGTGCCGGTATCCTGAGTGCGCGTGTAGCGCACGCCGAAATTCCCGGACAGCTTCATGCCGAAAATTTCCTGTTCGAAATTGAACTTAAGATAGGCGGCGGCGATCTTTTCATCGATCACATAGGCCGGGATTTGCGTCAAGCCATCGGATTGGCGCACGAGATCCTGGTCGAAGCCCGACAGGTCGAAATATTGCGAGAGCGCCGCCGTATTGAACAGCGGGATAGCGAGGCGGCTCGGTGCGCCGGCAGGAGCGCCTAAAAGGCCGGTGAAGAGCGGTGCGCCGCCCGTCACGCCAGTATTTCCAGCGATAAACTGACGATATTGCGCGGGCGTCAGATAGACGGTTCCCGCCGCAGGTCCGCTGGCCGGTACGGGGCCGATGACCGAGTTCAGGCTGACATTCGCGCCGGTCTGGAAAACGGCGGGCGAAGCGGGGATGCCCGCTGCCGGGACCGCCGCCACGGCGGGCCGGATGAGCCGCGCACCGCCGCCTTCATAGGAGAAATAATTCTGGTCGCGATACTGACCGCCGACTTCGATCTTGGTGAGGAAGGGCAGCAGACCCGTGGTATCATAGTCGATATCGAGCTTCAGCTGCTTCTCGCTCGTCCCGCGATCCTGCGGGCGATATTGCACGTTCGGTCCCGCGACGTTGAGCAGCTGCCCGTCGGCTCCCCTGCGAGTGAGATCGGCATAGACATTGGGATCGGCAGCATCGAAGCTGTCGGGAAAGATGAAGACCGGAATGCCGAGATCATTCTGGCGATCGACCGTGATACCGCTGACGCTGGCAGTCAGACCGACGAGGTTTGTGTTGTTGATCAGCTTGGCCGATGATTTGGAGGCGAGGCCGATCATCTTCATCCGACCCAGCGACCAGTTGAAACCGGTCTGATAATATTGGGTCTTCTGATCGTAGCGGAAGTCACGACGCTGAACGCCGATGATATTGTTGGCTCCATTGTAATTGGGAGCCGCCGCCGTGCCGACATTAACACCGTTGCGATTGGTCAGCCAGCTTGTGACGGTGTGCGAGCCTTCATCGATGGTGAAGGTGCCGGGCGTGATACGCGGACGTGAGGTTCCACCTGCGGCATTGGCAGCCAGCGCGGCATCATAGTTGAAGCGCTCGAAGCGGTCGGCGTTGACCGAGTAATTGGTGTCGCGCAGCCGCTGCGCGCGATTATTGATCGTCGCCTGACCCCAGATGTCGAAATTGTCGGCAAACCGAAACTGCGCCTGGAAGTCGGCGCTGGTGCGCTTGTCGCTGCGGTCGAGGGTACGATAGCGGGCGATGGTCGGCGCCCAGTCAAAGAACTGGGTTTCACATGCGAGGCGATTAGTGGTGGCAATCGTCGGCGTCGAGCCGGTTACGCCAGCACAGCTTTCATAGGTGTTGAAATTCGCATAGTCGGCATTGGCGACCGTCTTTTCGCCTGACCGATCGAAATCCGCCAAGCGGTTCCAGTTGGTGTTGGACGCATAATCCTGCCGCGTATCGACCTGATTGTGCGTGACGTTGACCAGCAACCCGAGGCGTCCGCCGAGCAGGTCGCTGCGCGCGGCGGTAAGGTTTACGCGCGGCTTCCATGTGCCGGTCAGGTCCAAACGCTGCGCCTCGCCCTTGATGACGAAGATTGGCTTGACGATTTCGAGCGGACGGCGGGTTTCGACGCTGACCGTGCCGCCGATACCGCCTTCGGTCAGATCGACCGTGTAACCTTTCCAGACGTCGATCGACTTGACCAGCTCGACCTGAAGCTCGCGGAAGTCACCGCTGCGTTCGCCATTGGCGGACTGTTGGCTGACGCCGTTGATTTCGATGCGGTTGAGCTGCGGCTCCACGCCGCGGATCGACACCTGTGTACCTTCGCCAAAGTCACGATTCAGCTGGACGCCAGTGATCCGGG
>CAJYHD010000685.1 GCA_913773715.1 uncultured Sphingobium sp. | reverse complement strand
TGGGATGGCGCGGCGCTGGAGGTGTGGCTGACGGAATGGGAGGCTCCGGGCGCACTGTGGCTGTTGCTGGCGAACGGGGAGATCGGAGCGGTCAATCGGAAGGGCGACGCCTTTACGGCGGAACTGGTCGGCGCGGCTGCGATGCTGGGCGCGCCGGTCGCGCCATCGACGTCGCCCGATTGCCGCGCGACGCTGGGCGACAGGGCGTGCCGGGTGGATCTGGTGGGTCGGCGGCGCATCGTGGTTGTCGATGCCGTGGAGGATGCGCGGGTTCACGTCGTGGGGCTGGCGGCGGGGGCCTATGCCTTCGGGACGATACGCTGGCTTGGTGGCGCAAATAGCGGGTTGGTGCAATCGATCCTGAACAATGATGCACAAGGGATTGATTTGGCTGACACGCCTGCCTTTGCAGTCGAGACGGGGACGCGGGCGTTGGTGACCGAAGGCTGTGACCGCCAGCTTGCGACTTGCGCGGGGCGGTTCGGCAATGTCGTCAACTTTCGGGGCGAGCCATATCTGCCGGGCATGGACCTTCTGACCCGCTATCCCGGCGCATGAGCGGCATGGCGCGGGTGGCCCGCGTTAGGGCGATGCTGGGTACGCCGTTTCGGCTGCATGGGCGCGACGAGCGGGGCGTCGATTGCGTGGGGTTGGCGGCGATCATGCTGGGTCGCGCGGTGCCGGTGCCGCAGGGCTATGGCTTGCGGAGCGGCGATGCGGCGCGGGCGGACGCGTGGCTTGAGGCGGCGGGGTTGCACCGGGTCGATGATCCTGCGCCCGGTGACGTGGCGCTGGTGCGGCCGGGACCGTTGCAACTGCATCTGATGATCCATGTGCCCGGCGGCTTCGTGCATGCGCATGCGGGCCTGCGGCGCGTGGTGGAAAGTCCGGGTGCATGTCCCTGGCCCATCATCGGGCATTGGCGAGATAATAAGGGGAGCGAAGATGGCGACGGTGGTGCTGACGGCTGTGGGGACGGCGCTGGGCGGACCGATCGGCGCGGCGATCGGCGGTCTGATCGGCAACATGGCGGATCATGCGGTGCTGTTCCGGCCCAAGGGGCGGGAGGGGCCGCGCCTGTCGGACTTGCAGGTGCAGACGTCGAGCTACGGGTCGCAAGTACCCAAGCTGTTCGGCACGATGCGGGTGGCGGGGACGGTGATCTGGGCGAGCGATTTGCGCGAGACGAAGAGCCGGGCGGGTGGCGGCAAAGGGCGACCGAGCGTCACGACCTATGATTATTCGGCGAGCTTCGCGGTGGCATTGTCCGCGCGGCGGATTTTGCGGGTCAAGCGCATCTGGGCGGACGGCAACCTGCTGCGCGGGGCGGCGGGGGACTTCAAGACCGAACTGGGTGCGTTTCGCGTCCATCACGGCGGGGAAGATCAGCCGGTCGATCCGCTGATCGCGGCGGCGGAGGGGATCGGGCTGGCTCCGGCGCATCGCGGCGTCGCCTATGCGCTGTTCGAGGATCTGGCGCTGGGCGACTATGGCAATCGCATTCCGTCGCTGACCTTCGAGGTGGAGGCGGATGCGGGGAGTGTCGAGATCGGGGGAATTGCGGACGAGTTGACCGGGGGCATGATGCACGGCTCCGGGCTAGGGCGTGTCGATGGCTATGCGGCGGGCGGGGCAGACGTGCGAGACGCTCTTGCGCCGCTGGTGGAAAGTCACGGCCTGGCGCTGGATGGCACGCGGCTCGTGGCGGTCGCGGATGTAGCGGCTGTGATCGGCGGCGAGGGGCTGGCGCGGCGAGTCAACGGCCGCTTGGTAGACAGCGTCGAGCGGATGGGGGGCGGCGCGGATGCCGTGCCGGTGGCGCTTTCCATGCGCTATCATGATTCGGCACGTGATTATCAGGCGGGCGTTCAGCGTGTAGCGCGTCCGGGAGCAGGGCAGGGCGAGGTCGGGTTCGACCTGCCCGCCGTGCTGAACGCCGATGCGGCGCGCGCCTTGGCCTCGGCACGGCTGGGCGCGGCCTGGACAGGGCGATCGACCATGACGCTGCGCTGCGGATGGGATGCTCTGGCGATCCGTCCGGGACAGGTCGTGCGGGTCGAGACCATGTCCGGGCTTTGGCGGGTCGAGGAGCGGGAGTGGGAGGCGATGGCGGTGCGGCTGTCGCTGCGACGTTTTCCCGGCGGCGGATCGCTTCCCGCTGGCGCGTCGTCGGGGGCGATCGTGAGGCAGGAGGATGCGCTGCATGGGCCGACGACGTTGATGCTGATCGATTTGCCCTGGCTGAAGGATGGCGTGGCGAGCGCGCCGCTGATCGTCGCGGCGGCGAGTGGTGGCGCTGGCTGGCGGCGGGCGGCGCTGTTTTGCATGGGGCCAACAGGAGAGGCGGTTCCTGCGGGGCGGACGACGTTGCGAGCGACGATGGGCGTGGTCGAGACACTGTTGCCGCGCGGCTGCGTCACGATGATCGATGACCGGAACGCCATCGACGTGGCGCTGCTGGCCGAGGACATGATGCTGGCCTCCGCCGATGAGGCGGGGTTGGCGCAAGGCCGGAACCTTTGCCTGATCGGGGATGAATTGGTGCAGTTTGCGAGCGCCGATGTGATCGGGGCGGGCCGGTTCCGGTTGAGCGGATTGCGGCGGGGGCTGCGCGGGACGGATTGGGCGATGGCGGGGCATCAGGCGGGCGAGAGATTTCTGCTGATCGAGGAGGATCGGCTGAGCGACCCGCTGGGCGCGGCGGGACTTGCGGGGGAGCGGGACGAAGCAATCGAGGTAGTGGCGCTGGGGTTGGGTGACGTTGCACCGGCACGCGCGGCTTTGCGCATCCGGGGCGCGGCGCTGATCCCGCCTTCGCCTGTGCATCTGCTTGCGCGTCGTGACGAGGCTGGCGGCGTGACGATCCGCTGGACCCCGCGCAGCCGTGCAGGGTGGCGCTGGGCCAATGGCAGCGACGTGCCGCTGGGCGAGGAGCGCGAGGGCTGGCGCGTCGATCTGTCCACGAACGATGCGACCGTGCGATCTTTCGAGGTCGCGCGCGCGAACGTCCATCTGGATGCCGTGATGCTGGCGGAAGCGGGGAGCGACTGGACCGTTTCGGTGCGGCAGATCGGCACCCATGCCCTTGGGCATCCGGTGTCGATCAAATCTGATGATGCGTACTGAAGGAAAGGAGACGGCCATGGATGTGACGCCGCGATGGGAAATGCCGCTGCTGTTCGCAGGACAAGCGCAGAAGGAAATCTTTCATAACGAGGCACTGGCGCGGATCGACATGCTGCTCCACGGCATGGTCGAAAGCGCCGACATCGGTTCGCCGCCCGCCGCGCCCGAGCCGGGGCAGGCCTGGATAGTGGCGGCTTCGGCCAGCGGAGAGTGGGCGGGGCGGTTCCGACAGATCGCGTTCTGGACCGAGGGTGGATGGCGCTTTATCATGCCGCATCGCGGTATCGCCGTAGAAGTCCGCGATCATGGACATCGTTTCGTCTTCGATGGCGAAGACTGGCAAGCGGACGGACTGCGGCACGATGGACTTTACATCGAGCAGCACAAAATAGTCGGTGCGCGGCAGCCCGCGATTGCGACACCTTCCGGCGGCGTAGTGGTGGACGTCGAGGCGCGATCGACTATCGCAGCCCTTCTTGCCACTCTGCGTATGCATGGATTGATCATGGAATAGAACAATGTTTTATTGGATGTGAGAAAAATTTTTACAAGAAAATGTCATCTTTTACTGATGAATAGGCGTGTCGACCGCAATATCGCGGACTACTGCGTTATTTTTGCAACGGTTTCGCCAAATGTGGACTTGCCATGAAACTTTCGCCTCGATACAGGGTTTCAGCAGTCCTTCGTGACACTCTTGAAAGGGGAATCCTAATGCGGAAGCTTGCCCTCGCGGCTGCTCTTGCGACCAGCGCCCTGGCCACACCGGCCCTCGCGCGTGATAATAGCTGGTATGTTGGCATCGATGCCGGCGGTATGATCGTCGAAGATCAGAACGTTCGTGTCGATCCCGCTCGCCCCACGGCTGTGCCGTCGGTCGACTACCACAAGGGTTATGATTTCGACGCCAACATCGGCTACGATTTCGGCGGCTTCCGTCTGGAAGCTGAAGCGGCTTACAAGCGCGCCAAGGTCGATCTCGACCAGACCGGCTTCGGTGGTGCAGCCTCGGCCCTGTCGTTCATGGTTAACGGCCTGCTCGACTTCGGTCCCGATGATGGCCTTCAGGGCTTCGTCGGCGGTGGTGCTGGCGTTTCGCGTGGCAAGCTCGCCACCGACATCGTGAACGACAGCGACACCGGCTTTGCCTGGCAGGCGATCGCGGGCGTTCGTTACCCGCTGTCGAGCAATGTCGACGTCTCGCTTAAGTATCGCTTCTTCAACCAGGACAAGATCAAGCTGATCAACGCATACACCACCCCGTATGCGATTGCCGGCTCGAACCTGGAAACGAAGCTGCGCACGCACAGCCTGCTGCTCGGCCTGACTTACAATTTTGGCGAACCGGCTGCTCCGCCGCCGCCTCCGCCGCCCCCGCCGCCCCCGCCGCCTCCGCCCCCGCCGCCGCCTCCGCCTCCGGTCGCGGAATGCAGCCCGGGACCGTACATCGTGTTCTTCGAATGGGATAAGTCGGACGTCACCCCTGACGCCGCCACCATTCTGGACAACGCGGTTTCGGCCTACAGCAACTGCGGTAGCGCCCAGGTCATGCTGGCGGGTTATGCGGACCGTTCGGGTTCGGCCCAGTACAACGTTGGCCTCTCGCAGCGCCGCGCTGACTCGGTCAAGTCGTACCTCGCTTCGAAGGGTATCCCTGACGGCGTGATGACGACCCAGGCGTTCGGTGAATCGAACCCGCGCGTCGAAACGGCTGACGGCGTTCGTGAACTCCAGAACCGTCGCGTGGAAATCACCTACGGTCCGGGCTCGGGTCAGTAAGGATCATCCGTCCTTCGGGATGGATCGGGATGAGGGGCCGGTCGAAAGATCGGCCCCTTTTTCTATGTGCGTTTTGTGGGCGGGGTAGTGATCGGTGAGCCGCTGAGCTTGTGAAGACGTGGCTGCTTCATCGATTGGGGCGTGCAGGCCTTCCAAGATGGAAGTGATTTGGCGCAAAGTCTTTGGCTATTTTGCATGAGATATCGGAGTAGCAGGATCTTGCGATTGGCGAATGACGCAGCGGTTGAGCAGGCGGGTAGCGATCTGAAATAATCCTCTCCGCTTCCTCATGAGATTGGCGGTATGACATGGACGCGTCGGCTTCGTGAAAGGGCCGCTATCTAAAAGCCGCTACATGATCCGAGTTCTTTTCTTGGCGTGACACCAGAGCTTTCGGACACGTATGTTGATTTAAAATCGTCGTCAGGGTTACACGAGGATGGCCTAAGAGGCGTTTGCCTTTTGCTTCTCGTTCGCACTTTCGTGCGAACAGCATGGGAGATGGTGACAAATCGATGCGGATCGGCAACAAATTTCCACCTGTCGCGTTTGCCGATGGATATCCTGCCCGATGGAGAGATTTGTCCGATGAAAACCCTGCTTCCGCTGACCGCGATTTCGCTGGCCTTCATGGCGTCGGGTTGCACCACGACATCAGGCTCACAGCCAAGCGCGCCCACCGCTTCGGCGAAACTGGCGGCGGCCGATGGCACTGCGCGTGGAGAAGCCATGATCACGCAGGCAGAAGACGGGCTGCATGTCGTCGTAAAGGCGATGGGCGTGACGCCGGGCGAACATGCGGTGCATATTCACACGACCGGCAAATGCACGGGTCCCGATTTTACCAGCGCGGGCGGTCACTGGAACCCGACCGGTCGCCAACATGGGCGAGATAATCCTGCCGGCATGCATATGGGCGATATGCCGAATATGCTGATCCAGTCGGATGGCACGGGGGAGATCGAATATGTCGTGCCCGGCGGAATGATCAAGGGTGGCGCTATGCCTCTGCTTGACGCGGATGGCGCTGCGATCGTGATCCATGCCAAGCCTGACGACAATGTCAGCGATCCGGCGGGCAACGCCGGTGGTCGCGTTGCATGTGGCGTCATCACGGCAAGCAAGTAATTACAAAGGGGGCCGGTTTGGTCCGGCACCCCTCGCTTGACTATGGCGATAAGATGCCTTCGGTCCAACTCAGGATGCCTTGACGCCAAGGTAAACGGATGATCCTATTTGCCTTCGATCCGGCAATTAACGGAAGATCTGGTCGGCAGGGATCGCCTCGTAGCGCTCAACCAACTGATAAGATGCGCCGGTGTGGCCAAGCTGGCTTTCGAAAAGCCCAAAATGGCGCACGTCGAACGCGGTGCTTCGATACCCGGCATGCTGTGTCATGAAGTTCTCCATGCCTGCGGCATTGCGGCCGAAACGGGCGAGGGTCACATGGGGGAGGTAGGCGCGATCTTCAGGTGGCAGTCCGATTGATGTGCAGATACGCTCGATCTTCTGATGAAGATGCAGCAGTGGCTCTCGCGGCGTTGCGCCGATCCAGAGACTGTCGATCCGGCCCCGCCGCTCGAACAGGCCCAGTCCCTGGAGCGTAATCCGGATTGGCGAGAAGCGGATCGTGCGTAGCGCATCCGCTATGTCGTTGGCCTGATAGCGATCGACTTCGCCGATGAAGCGCAGAGTCAGGTGGAGTTGGTCATCGTCCTGCCATCGCGCGCCCGACACCCCGGACATGACATTGATGAGCCGCGCGCGCTGATCGGCGGGCGGACGAAGGGCGACGAACAAGCGGTGCATGCTGTGACTATATTGTCGCGGCGGAGACAAGCCAGCGCTTGAATCTGGCGGGCGATAGGCCGATAATAGCAGGGCCGACGATGATGTCGGCAAAGGAGAAGAGTTTCATGGCGAACTGGTCCGATCCCCGCTCCGGCCCTCAGCCCGGCATACCGGGCTTTGGCGGTGCCACGGTGGCGCGTAGCGAGGCGTATGACGCCGGGCTGCGCAAATATATGCTGTCGGTTTACAATTATATGGCGAGCGGCGTGCTGCTGACGGGCATCGTCGCGTTGCTGTTCGCGTCGAGCGGCCTAGCCTATCAGGTGCTGGCAGGTCCCGGCATCCTGAAATATGTCATCATGTTCGCGCCGCTGGCGTTCGTCATGGTGCTGAGCTTCGGAATCAACCGCCTGTCCACAGCGACGGCGCAGATGCTCTATTGGGCCTATGCGGCGGTGATGGGCCTGTCGCTGTCATCGATCTTCCTGGTCTATACCGGAACCTCGATCGCGCAGACCTTCTTCGCGACGGCGGCGGCTTTCGCGGGCCTCAGCCTCTATGGCTACACAACGAAGAAGGATCTGTCGGGCTTCGGCACGTTCCTGATCATGGGTGTGGTCGGCCTGCTGGTCGCGAGCCTCATCAACTTGTTCCTGAAGTCCAGTGCGATGAACCTGGTGATCAGCGTAATCGGCGTGCTGTTGTTCGCTGGCCTGACGGCCTACGACACGCAGAAGATCAAGAGCATCTATTCCTATGTGGCCGGTTCGGACATGATGGGCAAGTCGGTAGTGATGGGGGCGCTGAACCTCTATCTCGACTTCATCAACATGTTCCTGTTCCTGCTGCGGATCGTCGGCGGCAACCGCAACTGATCCAACTATAAAGACAAAAGGAAAAGGCCCGGCGGAGGCGATCCGCCGGGCCTTTTGGTTTATGCGCCTGCTGCCTGCATTTCGGCGATAAGGGCGCCATCCAATTCCTTCTGCCGCTTGTAGGCCGGACGATCGCGCAAGCGTGCGGCATAGGCTTCGAAGGCAGGGCGGGTAGGGATGCTCTTGAAGGTCAGGCCCCAGTCGATCTGCGCGCCGACATAGACGTCCGCTGCGGTGAACTGGCTACCGCATATCCACCGATCACCCGAGACGGCAGTCTCGATCGCCGCGATGGCATCCTCGAAGCTGCCATATCCTGCCATGCGCTCGCGCCCTTCGGGAACGACGAAGCCGAGCGCCCTGTTCGTTACGGCGGATTCCAGCGGACCTGCGGCGAAGAAGAGCCAGCGATAATAGTCTGCGCGTTGGGCGGTGGGCGGTGCGAGGCCAGCGTCGGGAAACGCATCCGCGAGATAGGCGCAGATCGCGGCGGCTTCTGTCACTGTCTTTCCATTATGGACGATAGCAGGCACCTTGCCCATGGGATTGACGGCGCGATAGCCCGCAGTTTTCATGCCCTCCTCACCATAATTGAGGATGATCATGTCGTAGGGTGCGCCTACCTCCTCCAGCATCCAGCGTGCGATTTGCCCGCGAGACATGGGGTTGGTGTAGAATGTGATAGCGTCTGCCATGTGTCGCCTCCTGATCGTCGGTCCCATTCTGTGATGAATTATAGGTCGAAGTGAGAACCGTGGCGCCCAGATTCATCTAAAGATCATATTTACAGCGAAAAGCATCCTTCTTTGATTTGTCATACATAACTTGAAGAAAAGGCTATAATCATACAAAATAAAAATCCATTATGTTCAATAATTAGTCTTGGAATCGAAATATTGAAATGATAATGGCCTACGCGGGTCGGAATGAGGGGTGATCATCACTGGCTAGCAAGGTCATGAGATCGTCATATTCGTGCCAACCTTGGGAGGTTTTTCATGAAGAATATTGTAGTAAAGGCTGCTTTTGCGGCGGTTGTCGTGCTGCCCGTAAGCGCTTTGGCTCATCCTGTCGAAGGCGATGCTCCGCACAAGGAAGTCCATTATTCCGGCCTGGATCTTGGGTCCAAGGATGGCGTCGCCATGCTGAACACGCGCGTCGCCCGCGCGGTGCAGGCCGTCTGCGGCCGGAGCGGAACCCTGACGCTCGCCGAGCGGATGGCTGTCCGCAAGTGTGAGACGGAGGCGAAGAAGTCTTCGGCCAGCCAGGTCGAAGTGGCGATCGCCAAGGTTCGCACGGAGCGCTACGCGGGCGATCCGGCGAAGGTCGCGGTCAATACCGTCACGCCGAAGGGCTTCTGATCTACTGATTGTAGACAGAAAATCGGGCCGGAACGTCCCTTGCGTTCCGGCCCGGTTGTTTTTGGTCAGACGAGCGGCAGATTATTTCGTCTGCGCCGGCGCCTTGGCTTTGCCGCCCTTCTTGCCCTTCTTGGGTGCGGCGGGCGTGATCTGGAAGGCGAGAGCATCGTCCTTCAGGTGGACATGGACCTCGCCGCCATGGACCAGCTTGCCGAAGAGCAGTTCTTCCGCGAGCGGCTGCTTGATCTTTTCCTGCATCAAGCGACCCATCGGGCGTGCGCCGTAGAGCTTGTCATAGCCCTTGGCCGTCAGCCAATCCTTCGCACCTTGATCGAGCGTGATGTGGACATCGCGGTCGGCCAGTTGCAGCTCAAGCTGAAGCACGAACTTGTCGATGACGCGGGCGACGATCTCCGGTGGCAGATAGCCGAACGGCACGATCGCATCGAGACGGTTGCGGAATTCGGGCGTGAAGAGCTTCTTCACCGCGTCTTCCTGAACGTCGTCGCGCGACAGTTCGCCAAAGCCGATGCTTTCCTTCGCCATGTCCGACGCACCGGCATTGGTGGTCATGATGAGGATGGTGTTGCGGAAATCGACCGTCTTGCCGTGATGATCGGTGAGGCGGCCGTTATCCATGACCTGCAGCAGGATGTTGAACAGGTCGGGATGCGCCTTCTCGATTTCGTCCAGTAGCAGCACGCTGTGCGGATTCTGATCGACGGCATCGGTCAGCAGACCGCCCTGATCATAGCCGACATAGCCCGGAGGCGCACCGATCAGGCGGCTAACTGAGTGGCGCTCCATATATTCCGACATGTCAAAGCGCTGGAGCGGGATGCCGAGCAGGGTCGCGAGCTGGCGCGCCACCTCCGTCTTGCCGACGCCGGTCGGGCCCGAAAACAGATAGTTGCCGATCGGCTTGTCAGGATCGCGCAAGCCAGCACGCGACAGCTTGATCGCGGAGGATAGCACCTCGATCGCCTTATCTTGGCCGAAAACAACGCGCTTGAGGTCAGTGGTCAGCGATTCCAGCACGCTCTTGTCGTCGGACGACACGGTCTTGGGAGGGATACGGGCCATGGTCGCGATGACCTGCTCAATCTCCTTGGGTGTGATCGTCTTCTTGCGCTTGGACGGCACGACCAGCATCTGCATCGCGCCGACTTCGTCGATCACGTCGATCGCCTTGTCGGGCAGCTTGCGGTCGTTGATGTAGCGTGCGGAAAGTTCGACCGCCGCCTTGATCGCGTCGGGCGTGTATTTGACGTGATGATGCTCCTCGAACGCCGAGCGCAGACCCGCGAGGATTTTGATCGTGTCTTCGATCGTCGGTTCGTTGACGTCGATCTTCTGGAACCGGCGTAGCAGGGCGCGGTCCTTTTCGAAGTGGTTGCGGAATTCCTTGTAGGTGGTCGAGCCGATGCAACGGATCGTGCCGCCCGACAGAGCGGGCTTCAGCAGGTTCGACGCATCCATTGCGCCGCCACTGGTCGCGCCTGCGCCGATGACGGTGTGGATTTCGTCGATGAAGAGCACCGCATGCGGCATCTTTTCCAGCTCGGTGACGACAGCCTTCAGGCGCTCCTCGAAATCGCCGCGATAGCGGGTGCCGGCAAGCAGAGCGCCCATATCGAGCGAGTAGATGACGGCTTCCTTCAGAACGTCGGGCACGTCGCCTTCAACAATTTTGCGTGCGAGACCCTCGGCAATCGCGGTCTTGCCGACGCCGGGATCACCGACATAGAGCGGATTGTTCTTCGACCGGCGGCAGAGGATCTGGACGGTGCGATCGACTTCGGCCGAGCGACCGATCAGCGGGTCGACCTTGCCACGCCCCGCTTTTTCATTGAGGTTGACGGTGAACTGTTCGAGGGCGCTGTCCTTCTTGGCCTTGCCATCCTGCACCTTCTTTTCCTCCTCGGCGGCGCCCTTGGTCTCCTGACGCTCGGGCGTGGGCGTACCCTTGCCGACGCCGTGGCTGATAAAGCTGACGGCGTCGAGACGGCTCATATCCTGCTGTTGCAGGAAATAGACGGCATAGCTTTCGCGCTCGGAAAAGAGAGCGACGAGGACGTTGGCGCCCGTCACTTCATCCTTGCCGGACGACTGGACGTGCAGGATGGCGCGTTGGACGACGCGCTGGAAACCGCTGGTGGGCGAGGGGTCGCTTGCGCCCTCCACCTTCAGGCTGTCGAGTTCGGTGTCGAGATACTGGGTAACGGCGTCGCCCAACTCGCCCAATTCCACGCCGCACGCCTGCATCACCTTCGACGCATGTTCGTCATCTACGAGCGCGAGCAGAAGATGCTCCAGCGTCGCATATTCGTGACGACGTTCCGACGCATGGGTCAGAGCGTTGTGCAGAGTGGTTTCCAGAGCGGGTGCGAAAGATGGCATGTCAGTTCTACTCCTGGCCCCCGGAAGGGGCGGTGTTGAACCCTATGTCGGCATTGCTCGACGCATGATCAAGGTCATCGCCCCGACCAGCGGAATTGCCAGACTGCCTTTGCCCAGGTAAACCCTGAAAGGGTGAAGGGGCAGGGCGCCGGTTCATCTCTTGAATAGCGCCTCGGCACTTGCCTTATGGTTAACGGCGCCTTTTAATTTTGCTTCAGTGCGGGCGATTTCTGCTTTGAGGGCAACAACGCGGGCTTCCAGCTCGGTAACGGACAGCGGCCCCAAATCCTGCTTGAGCAGGCGGGCCACTGGATCATCCGCCTTGCGCGGCAGGTCGTCATCCAAGTCCATGCGACCAATGTTGACGCTGTGACCCGCTCTGTCAATAAGAAGGGCGAGCAGACTGCATCCTTTTGGGAGCAGACGCATTATGTCGGCTGTTTTGGGGGGCAATGATGGCGGACATGCAAGCAATACCGAAGGATATGACGGCAATCGGCATCGATGCGCCGGGCGGGCCTGATGCGCTGGTGCCGCAATCGCGGCCTGTGCCGAAACCGGACGCGGGCGAAGTGTTGATCAAGGTGGCAGCGGCGGGGGTCAATCGCCCCGATGTGTTGCAACGGCAGGGCAAGTATCCGCCGCCGCCCGGAGCTTCCGATATTCCAGGGTTGGAGGTGTCTGGTACAGTTGTTGCCGTTGGTGAGGGGGCTGATCTCGCCTTGGGGCAAAGGGTCTGTGCGTTGCTGGCGGGCGGAGGTTATGCCGAATATGCGGTGGCGCCTGACGGGCAATGCCTGCCGGTGCCGGACGATTATGATCTGGTCGAGGCGGCCGCACTGCCCGAAACGCTCTTCACCGTCTGGACCAACCTGTTCGAGCGCGCCTATGTCGTGGCGGGCGACAGGGTGCTTGTCCATGGCGGGACGAGCGGCATCGGCACGATGGCGATTTCGCTCTGCAAGCTGTTCGACATCCAGATCATCGTCACCTGCGGCAGCGAAGAAAAATGCGAGCAGGCGCGGACATGGGGCGCGAGCCATGCGATCAACTACAAGACGCAGGACTATGTGGCGGAGGTCAAGCGGATCACGGACGGGCAGGGCGTGACCGCCATACTCGACATGGTCGGCGGCGATTATGTGCCGCGCAATATCGAGTGCCTAGCCGATGATGGCCGCCATGTGTCGATCGCGACGTTGGGTGGAGCGAAGACCGAAATCTTCATTCCGGCGATCATGCAGCGACGGCTGACGCTGACCGGATCGACGCTGCGCGCACGATCGACGGGTTTCAAGAGCCTGGTGGCTGACGAGCTGAAGCGCAACGTCTGGAGCTTCGTGGAAGAAGGCCGATTGCGGCCTGCCATGGACATGCGCTTCCCGCTGCGGGAAGCTGCGAAGGCGCATGCGCGGATGGACGCGGGCGACCATTTCGGAAAGATCGTGCTGACGGTTTGAGGCCGGAAACGACGCAAAACCGTCATATTCTCTGCACGATTGTAACAATGGAGCGTTAAGGATTCGGTCCCGAGGACACACGTCTGTGGGGATCGACCATGAACGCCATTACGCGCCTGCCCTTTCTGAGCGACCTGGAAGACGGTGGGGAAGATCGCTTCCATATTCCCGAGCGGGAGGGGAAACGGCGGCGCTATCGCGCCATCTGGATTTCCGACATCCATCTCGGCACGCGTGGCTGCAACGCGACGATGCTGATCGATTTTCTCGACAGCGTGGACAGCGACACCATCTACCTCGTCGGCGACATCATCGACGGCTGGCGGCTGAAGAAGCGTTTCTACTGGCCTGCGAGCCATAATGATGTCGTCTGGCGATTGATGAAGCGCGCCAAGCGCGGCACACGCGTCGTCTATATCCCCGGCAATCATGATGAGATGTTCCGCCAATTCACCGGCATGAGCTTTGGCGGTGTCGAGATCCGGCGCAAGGCGATCCATACGACTGCCGATGGCCGCAAGCTGCTGGTGCTGCATGGCGACGAGTTCGACACGATCATGCTGGCGCATCGCTGGTTGGCCTTCGTCGGCGACGCGGCCTATACTGGGCTGATGCAGCTCAACATCGTGGTGAACGCGGTGCGGCGGCGGATGGGGCTGCCTTACTGGTCGCTCAGCAAGATGGCGAAGCATAAGGTCAAGAACGCGGTGTCCTTCATTTCCCGTTTCGAGGAAGTGGTGGCGCACGAGGCTGGCACGCGCGGCGTCGATGGCGTCGTGTGTGGCCATATCCACAACGCCGAAATGCGCGAGATCAACGGCGTGCAATATTATAATGACGGCGACTGGGTCGAAGGCTGCACCGCGCTCGTCGAGCATGACGACGGGCAGATGGAAGTGCTGCACTGGGCCGACGAGATCGCCAAGCGGACGGCGCATGCCGAAGCGGCGCGGCTGGCGGCCTGAGACGCCCGATGCGGATCGCTATCGTCACTGACGCCTGGACGCCGCAGGTCAATGGCGTGGTGAGAACGCTCCAGACGATCCGGCTGGAACTGGAGCGCATGGGGCATGTGGTCGAGGTGATTTCGCCCGATCTTTACGGATCGGTGCCATGCCCGACCTATCCCGAAATCCGGCTCGCCTTGGCACGACCAGTGACGGTGGGACAGGCTATTGCAGCAGCCCGTCCCGACGCCGTTCATCTGGCGACGGAGGGGCCGCTATGTCTTGCTGCGCGGCGCTGGTGCTTGCGTGGCAAGGTGCCGTTCACGACCGCCTATCATACGCATTTTCCTGATTATGTCGCGCAACGTACTGGTCTGCCTGCTTCCTGGTTCTGGCGCTATATCCGATGGTTCCATGGGCCTGCCCAAGCCGTGCTGGTATCGACCGCGTCGGTGCGCGAGCAGTTGCGCGCCCACTGCGTCGCCAATGTCCGGCACTGGGGCCGGGGGGTCGATCTCGACAATTTCGGTCCCGATGTTCCACCGCTTGCTACTTTGGCCGCGCTTCCCGGACCGATCCAGCTTTATGTCGGGCGGGTCGCGGTAGAAAAGAATATCGAGGCGTTTCTCAAGACAAGCCAGCCCGGCAGCAAGGTCGTGGTGGGGGATGGCCCCGCGCGCGCTTCGTTGGAACGCGCCTATCCCGAGGCGCATTTCCTGGGACCATTGTTCGGTGCGGAACTGGCGTCTGCCTATGCCGGGGCGGATGTCTTCGTCTTCCCCAGTCGCACGGATACCTTCGGTCTTGTGATGATCGAGGCGCTGGCGTGCGGCACGCCGGTCGCGGCCTATCCGGTGACCGGGCCGGTCGATGTGCTGACGCCGGATACGGGCGCGATGTCGGATGACCTGGACGAAGCCGTCGCGCAAGCATTGACGCGGGATCGTGCGCGATGTGCGGAGCATGGGCGGGGCTTTAGCTGGGAACGCAGCGCGCAGGAGTTTCTGTCTGGGCTTCACGCGATCCCTTCCAAGCTGATCGATCAGGCTGCCTGACGCTTTTTCTTGCTCCACCAACCGGGATGATCTATCTCGGAACGGTCGCGGCCGCCCTGCTTGGGCGGCCCTTGTCGTTTTTAGAGCCGGAGAAGACCCCGTGTCCCAGCCTCTCATGCCCCATGCCACTGCCAGCTGGCTGGTCGATAACACCGCGCTGAGCTTCGATCAGATCGCGGAATTTTGCGGGCTTCATATCCTGGAAGTGCAGGCGATCGCCGACGACACCGCCAGCATCAAATATACCGGCCGCGATCCGGTGCGCGCGCACGAAGTCACGATGGATGAAATCCACAAGGGCGAGGCCAATCCCGACTATCGCCTGAAGATGCTGAAAGGGCCGGAGCCGGTCCGCCGTACGAAGGGTCCGCGCTACACGCCGGTCAGCAAGCGGCAGGACAAGCCAGACGGCATCGCCTGGATCCTGCGCAACCATCCCGAGATATCGGACGGCGCGATCGGCAAGCTGATCGGTACGACCCGTACCACGATCGCCGCGATCCGCGATCGCAGCCACTGGAACATTTCCAACATCGTGCCGAAGGACCCGGTGACGCTCGGCCTCTGCTCGCAGCGTGAACTGGATGCGCTGGTGAGCAAGGCGGCGAAGAAGGCGGGCATCGAAGCCCCCACTGATTCGCGTCTCGATGGCGACCGCGAAGCGCTGATCGAGGAACTGCGTCGTGAGCGTCAGGACGCCGTGCGCCGCGCGGAAGAGGCGTTGAAGAGC
>CAJYHD010000684.1 GCA_913773715.1 uncultured Sphingobium sp. | reverse complement strand
CGCCGCTGGCGTCGTCACCGCGCCCGTCGGCAAGGAACAGCTGTACGGCGTCGGCTTCACCCATCCGGGCCAAACCGAATTCATCGCCGAACGCTGCGGCGTCGCCCCGCATAATGCCGTGATGATGCTCGCCGGACCGTCGCTCAAGGTCGTGCCGATCACGATCCACATTCCGCTGGCCGACGTCCCCGCCGCGCTCACCATCGACCTCATTCGTTCGCGCGCTGCGACGACGGTCAAAGGGCTTCAGCGCAATTTCGGCATCGCCCGTCCCCGCCTCGCCGTCGCCGGTCTCAACCCCCATGCGGGCGAAAATGGCGCGCTCGGGCGTGAGGAGATTGACGTTATCCGCCCCGCGATAGACGCCCTGCGCGAAGAGGGTCTGGACATCGTCGGCCCGCTCGCCGCCGACGGCATGTTTCACGCCCGCGCGCGCGAAACCTATGACGCGGCGCTCTGCATGTATCATGATCAGGCGCTGATCCCGATCAAGACGCTGAACTTCGATGAAGGCGTCAACATCACGCTCGGCCTGCCGATCGTGCGCACCTCGCCCGATCACGGAACCGCCTTCGGCATCGCAGGAACCGACAGCGCCAATCCCGGCGCGATGATCGCCGCGCTGCGCATGGCGGACGCCGCCGCTCGCGCCCGCCGCGACGCCTGCCAGGCCACCAATGGCTGAAGTACGCCCGGCACTCCCGCCACTACGCGACGTCATCGCCCGCCACGGCCTTGCCGCCAGCAAGGCGCTGGGCCAGAACTTCCTGCTCGACGAACAATTGCTCAACCGCATCGCCGCGATTCCCGGCCCGCTCGCTGGTCAGCCCGCGTTCGAGGTCGGCCCCGGTCCCGGCGGCCTCACCCGCGCCATATTGCGCGCGGGCGCAAAGCTCGTCGCGGTCGAACGGGACGACCGCTGCCTTCCCGCGCTCGCTGAACTGGAGGACGCCTTCCCCGGCCAGATCCGCGTCATTTCCGGCGATGCGATGCAGGTTGATGCCCAGCGGCAAGCCGGCACCGGCGCGCGCATCATCGCGAACCTGCCCTACAATGTCGGCACGCCGCTGCTCGTCGGCTGGCTGTCGGCCGACTGGTCGCCGCTGCCCTGGTGGCACAGCCTGACGCTGATGTTCCAGATGGAGGTCGCCGAACGCATCGTCGCCAAGCCCGGCACCGACCATTATGGCCGCCTCGCCATCCTCTCCCAATGGCGCAGCGACGCCCGCATCGCGATGAAGGTCCACCGCAGCGCCTTCACCCCGCCGCCCAAGGTCATGTCGGCGGTCGTCCACCTGACGCCCAAGCCCGCGCCGGACGGGGTCGACCTCAAATATCTCGAACGCCTGACCGCCGCCGCCTTCGGCCAACGCCGCAAGATGCTCCGCCAGAGCCTCAAGGGACTGCCGGGCGCACTGGACGCTCTGGCGACTGTAGGGATAACCCCCGAACGCCGCGCCGAAACGGTGAGCGTCGAGGAGTTTGTCGCCATCGCAAAGATACTCAGCGCGTAAAACCGTCACCCCGGACTTGATCCGGGGTCCCGCTACTCCTGTTCAAACCAGCACCTCATACAAATCCCGCCACTCGGGATTACCCCGCTCGATCAACGCGAACTTCCATTCCCGCCGCCACCGCTTCAGCCGCTTCTCATGCGCGATGCATTCAGCAATCTCGATACCACTCTCAGCCCAGACGAGCCGCTCCAGCCCATAGCGACAGCAGAAGTCAGACCCATCACCAGACCGATGTTGATAAATCCGCGCCGCCAAGTCGGACGTCACACCGACCTACATCGTCCCGCGATAGCGATCGGCCATAATATAAACCCATCCGCCGCTTCGTTCCTGCCCTATCGTCTGAGCATTTAAGAAGCGGGACCCCGGGTCAAGCCCGGGGTGGCGAGAAGGTGAGCATCACCCCCCCACCGCCTCCGCGCGCGCCACCAGAGCGCGCGCTTCATCCACATGCATCGCCTCGATCATCCGCCCCTCGAAGCGTTCCGCCCCGCCGCGTGCCGCCTCGATCAGCCGCCGTGCGTCCGCCACCGCCTGCGCGTCCGGGCCGAACACCTGATTGGCGACGGGCACATGGCTCGGATGGATGACAGTCTTGCCGTCGAAGCCCAGTATCCTCCCCTCGGCGCATTCCGCCTCCAGCCCGCTCTCGTCGTCCAGCCGGTTATGCACGCCGTCAAACACCCCGATCCCCGCCGCCCGCGCCGCCAGCACCACCGCCTGCAACGCATGCGACAGCCCCTCGCGTCCCGCCGACGTGGGTATGCCAAGGTCACGCCGCAGATCGTTCAGCCCCACGAACAACGCCGCGCACCCCTCGCCCGCCGCGATTGCAGGCGCCGCCAGCACGCCGCGCGCACTTTCGATCATCGCGATCACCGGCTTTTGCGCCACCGAGAACACGTCCTTCACCTGTTTGGGATGCTCGACCTTGGGCAGCACGACATAGTCCGTCGCCGTCCCCTTCAGCGCCACCATCTCGCGCCCATGGGTCGCATGCCCCTCGACATTGATACGCACCCCCACCAACCGCCCGCCGAAGCCCTCGCCCAGCGCCTCGACCGTACGCTCCAGCGCCACCGCCTTCTCGTCCGCAGGCACCGCATCCTCCAGGTCCAGCACCAGCATGTCGCACGGCAGTGTCCGCACCTTGGCGATCGCGCGCGGATTGGACGCGGGCAGGAACAGGATCGAACGAACATGGCGCAACAACATGGATGGCTCTCCTTCTGTCCCTCCCTTAAACCGTCCGCCGCGGTCGCGAAACAG